>PFAP01000002.1 GCA_002773615.1 Candidatus Falkowbacteria bacterium CG10_big_fil_rev_8_21_14_0_10_39_11 | reverse complement strand
TAGATGGCAAAACACCCAATGAATTCCTTTCAGATTATCAATTAATAAAACCGCCAAATGTGTGTGCCTAAAACATATCTCAATTATTATCGTCAATTGGAACGTCAGAGAATTTCTACTCAAATGCTTAGAGACTATTTTTAAATATACCAAAAATATTTCTTATGAGGTAATTGTTGTCGACAATGCTTCGAATGATGGGTCAATCGAACACATGAGACGACAATTTCAGCCTCAAATCCAATCAGGCAAACTGTTAATCATAGAAAATCGCCACAATCTGGGATTTGCCAAAGCCAACAACCAAGGATTGAAAGAAGCAAAGGGGGAATATATTCTCTTTATGAATCCAGATATGGAATTGCTCGACAATACGCCCCTCAAAATGAAACAGTATATGGAGACCAATAAAGACGCCGCCGCCTGTACCACCAGATTGCTTTACGGCGACAAAAGTATTCAACCCAACGTCAAAAAAAATCCCACGATCTGCGATCAACTGCTTATTTTATTAAAATTGCATCATTTTTTCCGCACCAAATGCCTAAAGATATATCTGCAAAAAGACTTTGACTACACAACCGAAAATCAAGTGGAACAAATTATGGGAGCCTTCATATTTATGCGAGCCGAAACGATCAGATTGCTTGGCGGCTGGAATGAAGAATATCCGATTTGGTGGGAAGATGTTGATTTGTGTTTCAATCTTAACAAAAAGGGCCAAAAAATATTTTTTACTCCAATTTCAGAAGTCCTACATTTTGAAGGAAAAAGCTTTGAACAAAAATCTTCGTTGCCAAAACAAAAACGTTTTATCAAAGGCATGCTGACATTTTTTCTGAAATATAAACCAAAGTGGCAATATCTTGTTTTACTGGCATTGTCACCACTAAGTCTATTTCTAGCTTACCTAACTCAAATTTTCAAAATAAAACCACGAACTCAATCAAAAATATAAGTTTATGGAGACCCCACATTTTGAAACAATCAAATCACCACGTGAGCAGCTTATAGAGATGGAAAAAAGCGGACATTATGTTTTTCATGGTTCATTTACACCTGAACTTGAATTCCTGGAACCACGCCAAGCCGTTAATCAAAATGAAGAAACCGGCAAAATGGAGCCTGATAGAGATCCTGCAGTCTTCGCCACTCCATACGCAGACATTGCAATTTTCCGTTCATTAATCAACGGCGAAGGAGTCTCAGGTGACTCAACCAGTGGCTTTGGCATGAGCGAAAACGATAACGTATACCTCCAAGCGACCACCAATCTACTGGAAGCGGCCAAAAACAAAACCGGATATATCTATGTTTTTAACAAGAATGACTTTAGTGATTTCGAGGGTACAGAATGTCGCGCTCACTCTCAAGTTAAACCGGAAAAAATTATCAAAGTTAACTTTATAGACCTACCTCAAAATATCAAAATTTTGAATTAACGAAAAAATATGATTTTATTAAATAAAAAACTAAATCCATTTATTAAAGTCAACACCCCAACCACTGACTTTATGCTTTTACGCCAGCTCATCGAAGAATATATTCATGAATCAGCCACCCCCAATTTTTATCAAGGCGACATTGTTCATGCCTTGGACATCTCCACTCACATACACCAAATACTGCCAGTATTAAAAAGCTACCTCAACCGCCATTCAGAACACAAATTCCAAGTGACTCCCGGATTCTTTTCTCACCACGATATTGATCATGCTTGGCTGCAAGATCAACAATTAATCGTTGATATCAGTCTCGAACGGGTAAAAACACACCCCGAACTTGAAGAAAATTTAAGAAACACTATTTCACCTTATTCATACTTCATTTCTGACGATCCACAGCATCATTGGTATCAATTTTATATTGTTGAGAATGTATGATCAAAGACCTTTTTGCCTCAAAACTAATGTCATGGTTACTCCCGTTATTTTTCATGATTGAAATATTTTCTTTCTTTGGCACTCAATCTGCATTTATCGGCAACATCATCTTTATTATCATTACGTTGGCAGTCCTGATTTTGTCATTACATCAATTATCACTCGGAGTCATGATTGCTTTGACTGAATTAGCCATCGGTTCTCATGGACATTTATTCAACTTTACTATTGGCACCCAAGAAATTGGTATCCGACTCGCAATTTTCAGTGCTGTCATGCTCGCGTGGATAATTAAAACAGTAATCAACCGCCAAACTAAATTATTTCAACTTTTCAATTCCAAATGGTATGCAATTTTGGCCGTTGTTATTATCTGGGGAATCACTTTTGGTATTATAAAACAAAACATTCCGGTAAATATCTTTTCCGATGGCAACGCTTGGTTATTTTTTCTTTACCTAGCTCCGTTCATTGACAGCCTAACAACCAAGACCATTTTCAAACAAGCAACGTCGGTATTTCTAGCCGGTATTTCCTGGACCGTGATCAAAAGTTTGGCATTGTTGTATTATTTTTCTCATCATTTTTCCGCTATCAAACCAATTTATCGTTGGGTTCGTGATACCGGAATAGGGGAGATAACTCTTTTATCTGGAGATTTTTATCGAATATTCTTTCAAAGCCACATCTATATTGCTGTTGGATTATTTCTGGTTTTATCGCTTTTATTTTTAACCAATGACAAATTATCACCGACAAAATCAAATTATTGGTTTTACATTCTGGCCGTTGGTTTTTCAGCCGTCTCTATTCTAAACTTGTCACGCAGCAATTGGGTCGGAATTCTCTTGACTGGATTGGTATTTGTGATAATATTTTTTAAATATCATAACTTAAAATGGAAAAAACTACTGGCTCTATTTGCCAATTTATTTGTAATTCTTATCGCCAGCATCACACTATTGCTTGGCACCATTTACTTTCCATTTCCAAACTTACCAGCCATCGATCCCAGTCAAATGCTCAAAGATCGCATAAATCTTGATGAATCAGCCGTTTCCAGTCGTTGGAGTCAGTTGCCCAACTTGTCACAAAAAATGGTCAATCATCCTATTATTGGCTCAGGTTTTGGCACCACAGTCACATACAACAGTCTCGACCCACGAATTTTGGAACACAATCCCAGTGGGGAATACACCACCTATGCCTTTGAATGGGGTTATTTTGACATGATATTAAAAATCGGATTATTTGGATTAATAATTTATCTTGGTTTATTGCTTTCAATTGGAAAAAATTTATGGCACCTAACCAAAGCATCAGACAGCCAAACTCAAATCTTAGCTTATGGGCTATTATTGGGTCTAATTTCCATCGTTTTCGTTCACATATTCAGTCCATATCTCAACCATCCGCTCGGCATTGGCTATGTGCTATTTTGTACTGCTATGCTACAATTATATCGACATCCACATTCAAGAGACGGTGATCAGTAAAACATATTCCTTGTCCATTGTCTTTCTTGCTTCCTTGCACCACTCACTATTTATTAATTATCATTTACTAATTACTTATACTATGTACCAAGATCAACGCGTCGGCGTCCTAGTCGACATTCAAAACTTATATTACAGCGCCAAAGCTCTATATCAAAAAAAAGTTCACTTTGGCAACATCCTCACAGAATCAGTCGGGGATAGAAAACTAATTCGGGCCATCGGCTATGGTATTTCTACTTTAGAAGGAGCTGAAGGCAAATTCTTTGACGCTCTAGGCAAGTCAGGCTATGAAGTAAAAACCAAAGACCTACAAATTTTCCCTGATGGCACCAAAAAAGCCGATTGGGATGTGGGTATTGCTGTTGACGCCATCAAAATGGCCAAAAGCCTAGATGTCATCGTTCTGGTTTCAGGCGACGGTGACTATATTCCATTGATTGAATATTTACAAAACACTACCGGTTGTCGAGTTGAAGTCGTTGCTTTCAAAGAATCAACCAGCGCCAAACTGATCGAAGCCGCTGATGACTTTCTCAATCTTAGTGAGAATAAACGCAAATTCCTGATCGCTCGTTAATCTACCCTTATTGTCACTCTGAATTCACCTGCCTGCCGGCCGGCAGGTTTCGGGGTATAAGAATCAAACTGGCTAAACACCTAACTCCATCATCCTGAACTAAATTCAGGATGATGGAGTTAGGTGTTTTATAATAGTACTTTTTTGTACAAAAAAACTCACAAATTTTATTTGCGAGTTGCTTATTCCTCCTCCCAAATTTCCCACTCGTCATCTGGCTTTTCAATTTCCATCAAGCCCAAAAAGCCCGTCCAGGTATCATGAAGATACCAGTCACCCTTATAAGCTTTTCTGGGATCAACGGGCAAACGAGGATCTTTGTGACGCAACCGACTATACTCACCTGGACTGGTAATCCCAAGCTTTCTAGCTGCAGGGGCTGCCTCTGCCCAAAATTTATACTTGGGAACTTTACCCAAAAAGCCATACCATTTACCCTTGGGTTTCCAATCTTTCAAATAAGTTTTCATCACCGAACTTGGCAGCTTGGGATCTTCTTTGTAGCGCCGTCGATACTCTGGCCCACTTTTAATCCCTAACCTTTGTACTGCCTTGGAAGCATCTTCCCAGAGAAAATACCGACCATTAGCCAGTCTTGGCTTTATTTTCAAATCTAGATAACCGGACCAGCGACCATTTTTCTTCCACTCTTTTGGGTATTTTTCATGTGGTTTCGGAGGCAGTCTGGGATCTTGCAGTTGATGATGCTTGTTATAATCGCGAGCTGATCTAAAACCAATTTTCTGAACTGCCGCTTTTGCTTCAGCATAAGTCTGATAAATATCTTTCGGACTTCTATGCCGTCTATTTGTACCACAAAAACCACCCCAACCGCCATTTTTCTTCCAAACATCATTATAGGTCACATCTGGATTTGACGGCAACCTCGGGTCATCTTCATAATCAACCTGGTAGTCTTCCTGTCCCTTTATATCAAGTTTTATTGTTGCTGCCGAAGCTTCTTCCCAAGTTTCATAAACATCACCGCTTCTTCTATAAGATTTCACACCAAAAAATCCTGGCCAACCTCCATACTCTTCCCAACAATCATGATACTCAACATCCGGTGAATATGGAACCAGTGTATCTTTTTTACAAAGTTGGTGATAAACCCTTCGTGTTCTAATTTTTAAATTTCTTAATATTGCAACTATCTCATCATAATAATAATATCGTTGGTTTGGTTGCATCCTTTCGCCTCCATGTTTATTTTGTCAAAAAACCGATTCATCAAGTTACCACATGATTAAAATTTTGTCCACTGGCCAAACAAAAAAGGGGACTGGCCCCTTTAATTTATTTTCAATTAATAACCTCAAACTCTGGGGTAAAAATCATTTCTTCCGATTGTGTCAGATCTTCCGGTGATAAATAATACAAAAATCCAATCTTATATTTCCCCAAACCCGTTATTGCTTTTGTCACTTTTTTGGTTTCACCGGGATCCAAGGGCTCAATCGCCGGTGCCCCACCATCTACGCCAAAACACATATTGATTAAATCAGATCTCACTTCCCAAGTACCATCCGCTGACAATTGATAAACATCAAACGGATCGTCACAAAAAGGAGAGCGAAAATAAATTATCTTCTGAGTTCTATTTACAATTTCAATTCCAACCGTAGCGGCTTTTTCATTTTCAGGAATCTCATAAACTTGTTGCTCGATCCGGACTACAACATCATCAACGGCAATATCATATAATTTCCAGCCGGCAGCAGCAACTAACATGATTACAAAGATAATTATTATCGCCAAAACTATTTTATTCATATTTAATATTAAATTTAACCTGTGAAGGCACAAATTATTTTTTTAAAAACATTTTTTTGCCTTAATCAGATCCACTGCTCCGGGAGTCGCACCGTTGTACAATTCTTGAAATCGAGTTTGTCCCAAAACTTCAACCAAACATTCTTGATCATCTGCGGTTAATTCAGTCGGCAGCTGGCTAACATTCACACCCAGTTCGGTTAATGTTTTTTCTTGTTCTGAATTTAACAATGGGTGCAAATCATTAGACTCGGGAATGGTTCCGTCTGATTTTTCAAGCTGATCTAGCGGAGTATAATCCTCGATATTTTTACTTAAAAACGTATTTACCGTCTTACTGATAAACTTGGTTCTATAATCAAAAATATCAAAGGCAAAAACCACAATTATCGCAACAATTATCACCAGAATTGTTATTAATAAAATTTGGATTGCTTTTTTCATATTTAATGTCAATTAATAATCTTATCAACCTCTCGCATAACCTGTTCGTTTGATTGATATTGAATCGCCACCATTCCAGCTTCTTTGGCGGCCACATTATGCTCTGGTCGGTCATCAATGAATAAAATTTCTTCCGGTTTCAAATTTATTTCAACGGCCAGGGTTTTATAACTATCTGACTCGGTTTTTTTTAGATTCAAACGCGCTGCGCTAAAAGTTTCCTTAAAAAATCCGTCCAACTTGGCAGCCAATGGGGGGTGTTCTTGAATATAAGCAGAAGTAAACACATAAACATCCAAAGGACTATTTTTATAAAAATTCAAAAGTTCATCATTCAATTTAAAGTAATCCCAAAAATCAAATTCGCTGTCTTCTTTCAATTTTTCATAAAAAGCATTGAGTTTGCCAGTGAATTTTTCATCCTTTGGGAATAATAACACCCAAGAAAAGTCAGTCAGAATTGCTTTAATTTGTTTATTCATAGTTTCGTAATATTTATATTTATCATGCTGAGCCTGCCTGCCGGCCCGCTTCGCTGAAGCTATACGAGGCGAGTAGGCAGGCAGGTTAATTTTAACATCACCAATCAACTGATAACTGTTCACTGTTTCAATACCATTATACTAAATTTTTACCTAAAATAAAACAATCGATGTTTCGATTGTATTTTTATTCTTTTCAAAAGGCCGTACCATCAACTGGATCCGGACCTTCTTCATCTTCGTACAAGAGCTTTTGTTCTTGAGGATAATCATATTCATCACAAGCCGCACTACAGCCACACTGAGTTTGCGTCAAAGATCGATCGTTATTACAATCATCAGACCAAACACCAATGATTAACACGATCCCAATTGTCGGCCCCACAATTGGAATAATACAACAAAGCCAAAAGAATAGGAGGCTTCCAATAATCATTCCGATTAGATGAGCAGCACAATGTTCCATCTGACACGAAGTCATGCTGAGCATCATCAATAAGATAGCTATCATCAAGGAAGATTTACCCCACGTTTTTAACTTCATTATTTACCTCCCTGGGTCAGAAACTTCTGAACAAACGCTGCTACAACCGCAATATTTCTTGACCGGCGAATCACCGGCACTAAATGCATGCCACATAAAGCCAAAGAAAACAACGATAGCAATGGTCGGTCCAACAAAAGGTATCACGCCAGCTATAGCCGCAAAGATCAAAGACATAATCAATACTCCAAGGAAAGCACCAATACATCCGCCCGGAGTACAACCGACGAACATCATCATTATTACAACAAGCACAGCAATTAGAATAGTCATTGCCGACCATCTGGTTCTCATACGACCTCCTTGTTTGAAAGGAACATTATTGATAATTGAGCTTAACAAATAACCACATTATCGTCAACCCGTTGATTAACTATTCTTTATCTTTTTATAAATTACCACACTCAGCGCCCCAAAAGCAAAATAATAAATTACACTTACGATTTTTATAAAAAGAATACCAGAAGCAAATACTCCCAAAGATTCATACCCAACGCCGGTGTGAAGTATGGCATCAAGCGCAAACCCAATATAAGAAAAAACAATATACAACGGGATGGTAACGATCAAAAATATACCCTGAACAATCGCCGCCAATGTTTGTTCTACAGAACCGACTAACCCACGATCTTGAACAATGGAATTAAAATAATACAGTAGCCCAATGATTAACAGACTCACCAAACCACCATAAAACCAAGTAGGAATTTTAAATATTTGTTTCATAACAGATTATTACAAAATTGTTGGACATCACTGGGCAATTGCTTTTTAATCAAGTCTAAATCATAGGTGGAATAATTATTCCCACTCAAATGTAATGCTTTCAAATCACTCAAATTTCCCAATTCAAGCGGCAACCCCGTCAATTGATTGTTTGATAAATCCAATACCTGTAAGTTTTTCAATTGACCAATCTCGGCCGGCACTCCGGTCATTTGATTGTTATTAGCTCTTAGTATGATTAAATTGTTCAAGTGACGAATTTCCGCCGGTATCGAACCGGTCAGCCGACTATTAGAAACATTCAATTCTGTTAAACTTGTTTGAGAAAAAGTATCTTTTAGAATATTCTCAATATTCTATCCACTTAAATCAAGTTTTTTACCATTTGCGACTTCATTCACTTCAATCCCGGTTTTATTATCTTGTGATTGATTATCCAAAACAACACAACCGGTCAAACCAATTAGCAACACAAAAACAATCAAGAAAAAAACCTCATTTTCATATATTCTTTTTATTACTTATTAATTAATAAATCTAAATCCAATTCAAAGTCATCAAATCGTTTTTTTAATAATTCCTGACAATCTCTAATAGCCCGATTGTAAACATGACCACTAATATGTTCCAGGAAATAATCTAAAATCTCTTCTGCCGCAATCATGCCAATCTCTTCATCACGACTTTTATAAAAAAAAGTAATAATTTCATTGATGCAGGTTCGTCTTCTGTCTTTAGACAGAACATCCCATTTTCGTTTAGTTTTTTTCATATAAAAATTTAGTTTACATCTAAAACTTCAAGTAATTTAGCCGTAACGTCTTTACCGCCTCGTAAGTTGGTAAAAATAGCCGCCACTGTATGAATCGGCCCCCATGGCACGCCCCACCAACCAAACAAAAAAGATATCAAAATATAAATCAAACTATGTCGAGTTGTAGATTCACCCTGTCTGATAAAATAAACCGCGCTGCCTCTTTTAAAAGTTACAACCAACCCGGACACACAATATTGAAACATCACCAGTTTGCCTCCATGTTTTAATTCTGAAACCATCTGAGCTCGGGTCAATTCCTTGACATTTTTGATTTTCATAATGGTTAATATTTTCAATCAAATTATTTAATCACCTGAATCAAAGCTTGTTCCAGCTGTTTTGGTTCATCTGTGCCAATTCTAAAAATTTTACCGTCGCTCATAATTATTTCCACCGCATCAAAACCAGAAATATTAAAAATTCTCATGTATGGCCAGAACCACACTCGAATGCCCCAACCAAAGTACCAATGATTTTTTACGATTTTGACCGAGGCTATTTTTTTGAGCTTAAAACTCTTTTTATAAAGACCATAACCAAACTTTATTCGGAGAGAATCAGAATCAATAGTCACCGTCAAAGACACAAAAGAAGCAATCAGCGCCAAGATAATTGCCAAGGCAAAAAAAATCGATCCATCAAAACCAATTTGTATCAAAATAAATGCAAAATAAGAAACCAACGCCACCATGACGTAAATCATCAAGTAGCCAATCTGTGTATGTTTGTAGTTCATATTTTCAAATTAATATAAAAACACACTTTGTCATTCCGGACTTGATCAGGAATCTCCATTCGCCTGCCAACGCACTCAAACGTTCTCTGTCAAAAACTGCTTCAATGCTTTCAAATCTTTTTCATCTTCATTATACCAAAAAGATTTGATTCCCAGTGATTCAGCTGCCTTGACTGATTCCTCACTTCGCTCAAAATAAATCACCTCGTTTGGTGATAGGGAATAGTGTACCAACAACTGTTTAAAATAGTCTGGATCAATCTTGTCTGGCTCATGATTCAAGGAATATACCTCATACGGCATATTTACAATACCAAGCTTTGCCTTTTCCTCTTTATTGGCATTGGTGACAATAATTTTACGACTATCAAAAGCATCCAAAATAGCTTTCATTTCGGTAAAAACACCCGTTTCAAGCACAAAAGTCTGCCACGCATCAACTAATATTGTTTTTGACATAAAATAATTAATATTTGAGGTTTCACAATTATAAATTATTTACTGTTCAGTCCTAACTTACCTTGACTAAACCAAGTTCTATAAGTTGCTTGTCCTTTGGGTGGGATTCTTACAATAAGTGATCCTTGGTCTTTTGTCATTGCATCTTGCTGTATTGAATAGGGTTCCAATCTCCTTTTTCATTAACAATCGCACAACCTGAAAGTTGAATTCTCATAATTTGTTTAATATTTTATGACAACACACTACCAACAAATTTCTGTTGTCCATTGACAAAATCTTTGATAGCCATCGGCTGCCTGCCTTCAAGCTGGACTTTTTTCAATATCAACCGGCCTTTCCCGCATTTGACACAGACCATTTTTATATTTGTCTCAGGATCAACGCCTTGAAACACCGTTCCGACCGAAATACTGGCATTATCTTTTACACAATGACTATCAACACCTTCGGCTTCAATAATTCTCAATCTTTTTTCATCAAAAAATGTATAAACGCCGACTTTCCCGCCAATCGCTCGGATTCTGTTGGCAATCGCTCGAGCTGATAGCGACCATTGAATCCGCCCCATTGTTTCAGTGATCTTGTAGCAATATGTCGCCTCATCATCTTCTTGCATCTCCAAATTTGTATCACCGTTAACATATTGCTCGACAACCTTACAAACCTTTTCCGCTGATAATGCTGACAATTTTCCGCTCAAAGAGTTAAAATCATCTTCCGATTCTATATTGATTGAATACTTACGAATAACATCACCAGTATCCATACCCAAATCCATTAAAATAAATGAAATACCGGTTTCTTTCTCGCCATTGATAAGAGCTGTCTGAATCGGTGAGGGTCCACGATATTTTGGCAAAATAGATCCATGAACATTGATACATCCATGTTCAGGTAAATTGATAATCTCCGCCGGTAAAATCTTCCCATAAGCAACCACGACAATTACTTCCGGGTTAACTTTTTTCAATGTATTAAAAAACTCTTCATTGCCTCGTAATTTAGTTGGTTGTTCAACTTTCAAGCCCAATTCGTTCGCGAGGATCTTGACCGGCGGGGGAGTAATTGCTTGTTTTCGTCCGGTCGGCTTATCTGGTGAAACGACGACCAAAACTACGTCATAACAATCATTCAAAGATTTCAAAATAGGTACAGCAAATTCTGATGTGCCCATAAAAACTATTTTTCTTTTATTCGTTTCTGGCATAAATGTAATATAAACTTATGTTTATCGGTAATGAATTACTTCGCTTTCATTTCATCCAAGATTTCTTGCCCTCGAGTTACGGTCTGAATTTTATCAATAAACAAATCTCCATTGACGTGATCAAATTCATGTTGAATAACTCGAGCAAATAAACCGGTCGCTTTCATGGAAACTTTTTCTCCATTTCGATCCAGCGATTTGATAATAACTGCTTTGGGTCTTTTGACTGTACCAAAAACACCAGGAATTGATAGACAACCTTCTTCATCCATTTCCTTGAACCAAGACTTGAAAGAAATTTTGGGGTTAATAAAGACCATCGGTCCATCTTCGGTCGCGACCGCAAATATACGCCAATGCTTGTCAACTTGAACCGCCGCCAAACCTAAACCGTCTTCTTTCAGCATCGTTTCAATCAAATCAGTAATGAAAGACTGGACTTCCGGTGAAGCAATTTTCTCAACTGAAAGCTCTTCAGACTTTTTTCTGAGATTTTTATTTGGATATGTAATTACCGGTAATATCATATATTTGGATCGTTTTTTCGAAATTAAAAAAGTTACAATCTTTGCGCTTTTCGCTCTTATTATACTACATTTATCGGGTCAATGTCAATGGTCCAATAATCTGGCAACTTATCCTTGAGCCAAGCACGAATAATCTGATCATCACCCTGTATTTTTAGCAAAATATTGCACCGATATTGTCCTCTCACCATCTGTCGATGAGCAAAATATGGCGCTGAAGCCTTGATTGCTTGAACTGAACCAAATTGTGACATCAATTGCTGGTAAATTTCATTTGCTTCTTGTTGGCAGATATTTTTTACCTTATTTTGAATAAATATTAGCATTAACTTTGAATATGGCGGATAAGAGAACAGCTTTCGTTTCCCTAATTCTTCAGAATAATACCGAGAATAATCCTGATAAATATTATGAAATGTTTGGGATTCCGGTAGAGCTGTCTGAAGCAATATTTTGGCTGTGGGAGCCCACTTTCGTTTGAGATAACAAAGTGTCCACAACTGCTGGTAAAACCGAGTGGCGAGCCGAAAATCCGCTATATAAAGCATACTGTCCCACGTGATCACACCAATAAATCCAACTTGTTTGAAGACACTTTTTTTGGCAGGCAGGGTCGTAGCGAGATAAATCTTGGCTGTTGGATCATCCAAACTGACATCTGGGAAAATTTGCTTCAAATTGTCAGCCACCTGATCAATCCCAATACCCAAATCTTTCAATTCACCCTTGTTACATTTTGGACATTTGCTTGTCATTGGTTGCTTGTGTTTACAATGATAACAGACCATCTGTTGATGGATTCCAACCAATGGCAATGAGCAACTAGGACATTTTAAAGTAAAATCACACTTATTGCATCTAGTTTGACTGGAATAGCCCCTTTTATTCAAAAACAAGATGACTCTTTTGTCTTCAGCCAAGCTTTTTTTTATATTCTCAATCAGTTGCGGGCTGTAATAGGTAAATTCGTTGCGTCTGACACTTTTAAAATCAATAATTTGCAATTCTTGTGGTGTCAAATTTTTCCCCAAAGTAATTATCGGTTGTTTATTCACCGCAATCGGCTGATAAGTCTCAATATTGGGCGCTGCCGAGCTGATAATCAACTTGGCTTTAGTCAAAGACGCCAACTTGGCAGCCACATTGATCGCATCATACCGTGGATTTTGATCCCAATTTTTATAATCGACTGACTCAGCTTCATTGATATAAATGTAAGTCAATTTATTGGTCGGAACTAATATCGCCGATCTAGTGCCTACAATGATATTCTTTTTGTTAGTATAAATATCACGCCAAGTTTTATGCCAAGCATTTTTTTTTCGGAATAATGAGCTTTTTATCACCACTAATTTGCGATTATATCTCGCCGGAATCAATTGGAGAATATCTTTGATTTTTTCCACGTGAGGCACCATTATGATAATCTGCTTGTCTGAATCAATTACTTGTTCAATCAAAGATAAAATTAACTGATCATTCTTGTTCGGATCATGATTGATAATCAAATTTTGCTCTTTTCCCTTGGTAACCAAGAGTTTTCTTAATCTAAGTACATCCGCACCAACCATCAAATCCGTGTCTACTTTAGCGAAATTATCAACGCTTGGTTTCTCTGTATATTTCCGTGTCGGTTTTTCAGGTACAAACATTCTAACAGCCGAGGAAAGTGAATACATATAGTATTCAGCAAACCATTTGATCAATTTTACCTGCCAATCTGATACTGTCACTTGAGAATCGATCACTCCGGTAACAGCTCTCAACTTTTTGAATTTGCTGGTATTTACGATCGCCATAACCACTCCCTGAACCACACTACTTTTAAATGGTACCTCAACCAAAGAACCGACTTTGACCGCTGCCGCTAAAATTTCAGGAATTTCATAATCAAAAAAATCAATGTCTCGCGGCAATTTTCGTAAAGGAGTAATTTGGGCAATTTTATTCATATTTTCACCCTTATTTTACCTTAAAAAAATAAAAAAAGCGAATATTATTCGCTTAGAAAGGAAGGTTGCGATAAATCTTCTTCAATTCCTCAACCCTATCAGCCAAATCGTCAGCCGCTTTCAATCCTTGAACCAAATCATTGGTTCTTTCACCCGGAGTAAATGCTTTCATCTGAATCAACCATGTTACCAATATATCCTTGACTTCTAAAGCTCCACGATAAGACAATTCAAAAATTCCATCAAACTCAACCAGCGCTTTTTTACTCTGCTCGGTGTATCTTAACCGTCTTCTATCATCCTCACTAAGACTTTTCCACACCGCTGCCAATTCATGATTAACTTTAATTAGTTCTGGTAAAGTAAAAATAACCAAGATTTCACCTCTAGCATGAAACTCAGCCAAAATATTATGATGGAGATTAAGGTGAACCTTGAGATGCTTCAACTTTTTATTAACTTGACGTTTCAAAAAATATGCCTTGTATCTAGTCAAATGAAACCGATGACACTGACGATTATATCTATTAGCCCAAACCACATATCCACCCCAAATAATAGCTGCAACAGCAATAATAATCAACAAGGCCAACAAATGTCGCATAATAAACCCAGCCACAGCCAAACCAATGAGCACCGCAACAATACCCTCGACTCCATCATCGGCGCTTTTGGCGTGATACATGCCCACCCCCTTTGTGTTTGTTACGTTTCTTTATAACACAAACAACAATAATTTACAAGTATCAAAAAAAGCGAATATTATTCGCTTTTTACCAACTAAGTGACTCATAGGCTTTGCGCAATCTGCACACTGTGTCAAAAACTTTATTCTCTGATCGCAACTTATCAAGTATTTCTTGCAGACGACAACCGGGCACAAATGTTTTCATATGCAAAATCCAAGCTTTCAAAACCGATGGGATATCAGCGGCAGCCTGTTTTGACTGTCGCATCATATCTTCCAATCGTTCATACACAGCCAAATGTTCTGGCGTTTGCTTGATATACTCCTGATCCCTTGGAGTAATACCATACAACGTTTTCGCCAAAGTGCAGTTGACCAACAAAAACGCATCGTTTCCCACCTCAGAAAAAGCCTCAGGATACCTGTCAACAATCTTCTGAATTTCATTGGCTCTTTTTTTTGCCAATTGAGCAATCTTATCAATCTCAACTTTCATCAAACGATACTTCATTGGCATTTGTTGCGGTTCAAATTGAACCAAATCCAACTGAACATCTGGCAAAACCGTTGCCACGACTACCGGCTGAGCCACAACAGATTTTTTTACTGCTGGCGTTACAACTGACTTACGACCAGATACTTGATAAACAGTTTTGACTGGAGCACTTCGAATCTGAGTCGTAGTGGCTTTTACCGAAGCGGTAACGGGACTGGGCTTATAACTTCCAACACTTCTTTTCGTGCTCTTTTGATCAGACTCGTTAAAACTTTCAAACACTTTAGCAATTGCTACAATCAACAATGTAATCAAGGTAATCACCAGAATCACTGGCGAAAGAAGACCAACAAAAACCAATTTAATCACATCACCCACGTCGTCAAAATCATCCCAATCATGGCCATCCCAAAATGCATCTTGCCACTTGTCACGCCAACTGCCCAACAACCACCAAGCGAAACAGCCAATACTATATAGTAATCCGACAGCCGCCGCAAAGGCAAACACGCCACCAATACCAATCCCGATATACATCAAAACCGTACCAACGGCTGACAAAACAGCTGAGACTGCTTCCACAACCGCATTTACAATCGCCATTATAATCCAGCCAACAACCAAAGAACCCAAAATGGCTCCGCCAATGTCTTCACCATCAGCCGAATATATCATTTTGTCCTCCTTTTGTTTGCTATCTTTCTTTTACCACAAAAACAAAAATTTTTCAAGTATCAAAAAAAGCGAATGTTATTCGCTTACATCTGAATCCCAGCATAAATTTCCTTCAATCTGGAAACTTTGATGGCGATCTCATCATCATTACGCATTCTATCAATAATGTCTGCACAGGCACACCCCGGAGTAAAGGTACTCATATGCATCAACCAAGCTTGTAAAATAGCCGGCACATCTCTGATTGCTTGTTGAGACTTCTGAGCCAACCCCTCAATTTCATCCTCAGCCACTTTCTTGTCAGCATTACGATCCAGAAAGGCTCTATCATTCGGCGTAATCTGGTCCAATTGGTCTGCAAACTCTCCATTCATTCGGTACAGGTTCGGTAAAGAACCTTCAACCATTTCCTCACCTTTAAGAAGAAAATCATTGAAAGCCGCCGGCAATCTCTGAGCCTGCTTCTTGATATCTATCATTCTATCTTTGGCTTGCTTCAAAATCCGCTTGTACTCATTGGCTGTAATACGGAAAGCGGTCTTCTTGGTCGGGTTCAATGCCACCGGATTGGTATCAACGGGAATAGACGCCGCTTGGTATCTGGCTTCTGCCCGCTCATTAGCCAAACGCCTGGCCTGCAGCCTGACAGCTCGCTCACGATCAGCTTCTTTTTTCTCAGCCTCATGCAATTTTCGTTCACGACTGACATTAATAACCCAAACGACCAACAGATACACCAACCCAATAACCACTGCAGCCGCCGCTCCAAATGCCACAATTAACAAAACCATCTTCATAATATTTAAAATGGCTTGTACAATTGCTCCGACAATTGCCACCACAACCAGCAAGCCACATAGTGCACCTGCAAGATCATCCATAACAGCCTCCTGCCTTATTTGCCCCGAAGTCATGCGGGATCCCAGAAATTCAACTGGAAGGCATGTACTTCATGGTTTGATATCTAATTTTAAAATTGTAAAGATACTACCATTAAACTTTGTTAAAAAACTAAAATATATTTTGTAAATTTTTCATTATTTAAACTTACATTCACCAACCAAATAGCCAACCCCAAAAGGTGATTCGTAACTTAGCACTTGAAAATCATAATTCATATTTTTAATTACTCCCAGTAGCATCAAAATCGGTCTCAATCCACACTCCTGCGCATCATTCAAGGTTTCATTATCAAACTGTAGCATCTGATCAACTTTTTGTTGTTTCAAATATTGAATCACTTTTTTATCAAATTCGCGAGCCTTGGGAGAAAAACCGGCCGGGGCTTTTTTTGTCAACTTGTGACTAAGGTCAGCGGATGCAATTATTGCCACTCTTTTATTGTCAGAAAAAATCGCTTCTTTCAACGCTTCGCCAAAAGCTATGTGTTGTTCAAAATCTAACAGTGATGAATTGACCGGAATAATCTTGAAGTCTTTATAATTTTGTCCAAGTAAAAACAATGGGATGCCGATACCATAATCCAAAACCGGTTCAGATTTTAAGATCAAAGGAAGTGTGGTTTCGACTCGTTCACGAAATTTATTAATCAAACCAATATCACCAGAAAATTTCATTCTGGTTTCAAAATCACCAAAATCTTCAAAATTCAAATCATACTCTGGCAACGTATTGATGGTAAAAGCATCAGGATACACATCACCGTGAGGTGAAAAGACAATCACCGTATCCGGCTTTTGTGCTTCAAATTCTCTCATCAAAATATCCAAAGCCTTTTGCGTCTTTTGTAATTTTTCTACATTGTCTTTTCCCACACTGGGTATAATTAGTGGGGGATGCGGTACAACCGCAGCAAATACAACCATATATAACATTAATGAATCATGAATTACGTAATCAAACGGCTAATCGTTTAACTTACAACCTTAATCCTCTTTAAATGATAAGTCCACACTTTGACCAATTGGCAACACGTCGAGAGACCCAGCAGATACTTCATGGATATCAGCCCAGGCATAACCCAACTTCTCAAAAACGTCACCGGAAACAATCGGTCTCTTGGTTCCAGCCGATACCACATACACAATTGGCGCGTCTAAACTCTTTAGTAACGTTCCTTCCTGATATTTTATCATAGCACCATCATCAAATTTTTCAAGCTCAATCGGATCCACTGGAATAACTCGATAATTCGCGTAATTTATACGCATAATTTCTATTGCAATCAATGGATGTTTCTCTCCATTTTGCACGAAATACACCGCTCCTGACTCATTATTTTGCAATAATGCCCCCATTGGATAAGCACTTTTCATCGTAATTTCTGTCCCGAGCTCATAACTATCAAGATCTCCACTCTGAACATCAATCAATTCTAACGGATTAAAGCCCAAAGATCTAAACGTTTCCATTGAATCAATATGCTTGATCGTATCGTTTACTAACAAATAGATAGCTCCATTAGATTCTTTTAACAAAGAATAATTGGGATATTTGATTGGCGCTCCAACCTCATACTTTTCCAATTCTTCATTAGTCACTGTCAAAATTCTTTTTGGATCATATCTCGAAATCAACGACGACATACTGACAAAAGCCCGCTTTTCACCAAACTGAATAAGCCAAACGGTTGATGAATCATATGACTTTAACAATGAACCGTCTGGATAATATTGTTTAAACCATCGCTGCCAAATTTTCCAGAACAAATAATTACCGTGAATGTGGGGTGTATAACTGTACAAATTGGCTGTAGCCTGTGACAGTGGTGTGACGTCTTGACCATCAATTAGATAATTTTGCCCCACCGTTTTATAAGCAGTAGGATTTTCACTATACCACCTAAGTCTTGCCATGGACTTGTCAACCTGAGTTGCAAAACCTTTATAAATCAATAACAGCGGATCGTTCATGCTACAACTGTCACAAACAGCATACCCCATGGCCCAATCGATTTGCTTTGGCGTTGGGTTGGGATCTTCGACTAAACTCTGTTCTTTTTGCAACATGACCAAAATTACTTTTGGATTCACTCCCTGACGCTTGGCCGTCGCTTCGATAATCGCCGCTGATGACTTAATCACACCATCAACATCCGGCAAATTTAATGTAGCCAAATATGAATTTTTTAATTCTAAAAATTTTTGGATCTCCGCTAGCGTCATGGCCGATGAATCATACATCTGTTGATCAGAAATTATCAGATGACGATTAAATTCAACAGCTTTGGTAGTATAATAGGGGATAAACGACCCCATTACAACAAAAATACCAGTAATCACAGCTACTATTCTTTTTCTCATAAATGTATTTGATTTCATTTAAATTATACCACATGTCATTCGTAATGCGTAACACTACTGAATTTTCGTAAAAATCATTACATTTTGGCATCGTTTCCAGAGTTACTATTACAAAAAACTACCAGTTTTACTGATAGTTCATTTTCCTCTCACCCGCTTACCCTTCTTTACCCTCTTAACCTTCCTTTCTTTTCTATCATTCTGATAATATTTATCTGTCTGATCATTTGTACCAGCCAGATCATCTACACCACTCTGATCATTTGTACCATTATCATCATTTAATCCCTTCAAAGTCTTATACATTTTGTCAAAGATCTCGACTGAATTAACCATAAGCAAAGAAACAGCAGTCTTGACTGCACCTATTTCCAAATTATCAAAGACTGTACCTGTAATCATATTTTTTACCACTTCCACCTGAGCAATTACCTGCAAAATCGCAGCCGACAATTCACGGAACAAGTCGTAATCTCCACTTTGCAAATTCAAACTAACAACCAGATCATTATATTCACCGATCATGCCATTCAAAAGATCAACTCGATGACTAAGAATAGCTGTATTCACCTTTTGCAGAGAAGAATTGCGGCGTACAGAGATGGTTTTTTATAATCCTTGATCATGATCACCACAACAATACGTTCCGGATCGATGACAAATTCACCACCAACTATCGCCGAAATAAAACCAACCGCACCGGCCACAACCAGCACCATAAAAATCACCGTCAAGATATATGGTTGATTACTCTGATTTTGCCGCAATCGAATCAGTTTCAAGTTTTCCTTGTCGACATCAGAAATCGAAAAATCCAACAGCTTTAAAGTCGAAAATTTCATTCAACTTCCGCCTACCGTGTAGTGATAATACAATGGTAGCCTCAATAATTAAATCTACACAAAAAATCTTTTACTATCAATAAAAAAACCATCGATATTATCGATAGTTAAGCTTGCGTCGCCAATAATTCACCCAATTTTACATTTACAAGTCTCATGTCTTGCAGCATTGTGCCCCGAAGCAACCCAATCCAATCAACCACATATTCTGGTTCTAATCTTCGAAGTTGTAACATAGTCAACGCACTCAAAAAGTCTTCTGTTTCTGAAAACATAAGGGTCAAATTCATAAAAACATTCGTCATCACTGACAGTTTTGCTTCATCTAAATCTGTTTCAGTAAAGACCCGATTAAAAATCTTAATCCTATATGAAAATCTCATGAACTGCTGAATAAACTTAGCTTCATCCACATCATACTGGGTATAAAGCCGTTTCATTCTTTTATCAGCATAAATAGCTCGAAACATCATAATCCCACCAACAAGAACTCCACAAATGACTAAAACACCGAGTGTAACATATTCCCATGCAGGTACCAGTGAGTTATTGTGCTCACCAAAAAGAAACACAAAACCACCAAATAATAAGCCCAGCAACAGCAAGCCAATCAAAAAGACCTCCAACCAAGTGACCGTTGTCTCTGGATTAAACTGCACCAATTTAGCATTTTTTGACTTTTCAACCGTAGTCCACGTCTGTGGCCATTCGGTCAATGGTGTCAATCTCATATTACCTCCTGGGTGGTTGACTGGAGAACGATGAAGTATAACAACAATACATTTTTTGTCAATATAAAAAATGCCATAAATCATGACATTTTTTATTATTAAATTTATTTCCCAAATTTCACTTTCTTGTCAGTAAAATCAACTTTTACTTTCTTTTTAATCTTGCCCTCGATAATCTGAAGGGCTAGGGGATCAAGTATTTTATTTTGAATCAATCGCTTCAATGGCCGAGCCCCATAGGCCGGGTCATATCCTTCGACCGCCAACATATCCTTGAGTTGATCTGTAAATTCAATATTCAATTCCTTTTCTTTTAACCGTTTAGCGACTTTTGCCAGTTGCAAATCAACAATTTTACGAATATCATCGCGACTAAGGGCATCAAACATAATAATCTCATCTATTCGATTCAAAAACTCCGGTTTCAACTGTTCTTGAAGCAATTTCATAATTCGTTCACGAACATCATCCGCTTTCTGAATTTCTGTTTTTTCTTCACCGAATCCGAGTGAAGACTTGGTTGATGAACTGAGAATTAAATCACTACCAATATTACTGGTCATGATAATGATGGTATTTTTAAAATTAACTTTTCTTCCTTTAGCGTCGGTCAACTGGCCATCATCTAGCATTTGAAGCAATGAATTAAACACTTCTGGGTGAGCCTTTTCGATTTCATCAAATAAAATCACTGAATATGGCTTTCGCCTCACTTGTTCAGTCAGTTGTCCACCCTCTTCATAACCAACATATCCAGGAGGGGATCCAATAAATTTCGAAACAGCGTGCTTTTCCATATATTCACTCATGTCAACCCGTATAATCGCTTCTTCGTCATCAAACATAAATTCAGCCAAGGCTTTAGCCAATTCCGTCTTACCCACACCGGTTGGCCCCATAAATAAAAATGATCCGATGGGCTTATTTTCTTCTGACAAACCGGCTCGAGATCGTCTCAAAGCGTTCGAGACTGAACCAATCGCCGGTTTTTGACCGATAACTCTACCAGCCAACACGTCTTCTGCCTTAGCCAATCGTTCAGATTCAGTTTGAAGCATTTTGACAACTGGAATTCCAGTCCATTTTGACAACACGTCAGCAATATCTTCCTCATCCACTTCTTCCTTCAAAATTTGCTTTCCTCGCGGACCGGTTTGCAATTTACGTAATTTTTCTCGGCTCGAAATTATTTTTTTCTCCAAAGCTGGTATCTTACCGTAACGAATCTCAGCCACCTTATCAAATTCAGATTGTCGTTCAAGAATTTCTGCCTCTTGTTTCAATTTATCAACTTCTTTTTGTCCTTCTTGCATTGAGGTGATAATTTCCTTCTCTTTGTTCCAATGCAATTCAAGCTCTTTAGTTTTTTCTTTTATCTCAGCGATTTCTTTTTTAATATCAAGTAATCTATTTTTTGCTTTGGTTGTTTTTTCCTTCTCCAAAGCACTTTTTTCAATTTCAAGTTTCATTAAAGACCTCTTGGCTTGATCCAATTCTGTTGGCATACTATTCAATTCAATTCGAAGAGCGGATGTGGCTTCGTCAATGAGGTCAATTGCTTTATCCGGTAAAAATCTTTCGGTAATATACCGATCAGACAACTTGGCCGCCATAACAATCGCATCATCTGTAATTCTAACACCGTGATGAATTTCATATTTTTCTTTAATCCCTCTCAAAATTGCAATCGTATCTTCAACATTGGGTTCTTCAATTTTAACTGGTTGAAACCGACGTTCAAGAGCCGAATCTTTTTCAATATATTTTTGGTATTCTTTGATTGTCGTCGCACCCACACAACGAAGTTCACCTCGCGCCAAAGCCGGTTTCAGCATATTTGAAGCATCAATCGCTCCTTCGGTCGCACCAGCTCCAACAATTGTATGCAGCTCATCAATAAAAATAATGTACTTATCACCAGAGGCTTTAATTTCTTTCAGAACCGACTTTAATCGATCTTCGAATTCACCTCGAAATTTTGCCCCTGCAATCAAAGATCCAATATCAATAGACAACACTTCTTTATTTTTCAAATTTTCAGGCACGTCACCAGAAACAATTCGTTGTGCCAAACCTTCTACGACCGCTGTTTTACCTGTTCCTGGTTCCCCAATCAATACCGGATTATTTTTGGTTCGTCGTGACAAAACCTGCAAAATCCTTCGAATCTCTTCATCTCGACCAATGATCGGGTCCAATTTTTCTTGTCTGGCCATATCGGTCAAATTAACCGCATACTTTTCAAGCGCCTGATACTTCGCTTCAGGTTCTCGCGAATCTACCTTCTGAGCTCCCCGCAGTTTTTTGAGTTCATCCAGTACCACCTTTTCATCAATCGCATAATATTCCATTATCTTTTTCATTGATGATTCAATGCTGAGTAACGCCAAAAATAAATGCTCTGTGCTGACATAATCGTCACCCATCTTTTTAGCCATTTTTTCTGAAGTAACCAAAACAAAATTCATTTCAGCGGTTACCATCACTTGTCCATTAGTGACATTTTCTACCACCGATTTTGGAATTTGTTTCAAAAATAAATCAACCTCATTCATTAAACCGAGAATGTCAATTTCAAGATTTTTTAAAAGTACAGTTACAATACTTTGATCCTGATCAAGTAGGGCATAAAGTAAATGAGACACGTCTACTTGAGCGTGTTTCAATTCAAAAGTCAAAGCTTGAGCAGCTTGTAACGCTTCTTGTGACTTGGTGGTAAACTTATTGATATCCATATTGTATAAATTTATATATTATTAGCAGTCAATCAACGTGAGTGCTAAATCAATTATAACCCAATACCAGACCATGTCAAGTCAAACAAAAAACTAGTGAATTACACTAGTAGTACTAAAGATGAAGTAACCATCATTTCTTCAGGGATAAATTAAAACCGCTTCTTCGCCAAACTCAGCATACAAACAAAGCTCCATCATATTTGCACACAACTTCGACAGAAAATCAATCAACAAATCTAAATTAGAAAAATCACGCCCGCCATCATTTTTCACCGGACAAATAAATGACACTCTATATCCGATATGAACATCTGAATGAAGCTTACCATCGTGATCCTTCCATTCACCATGAAAGGTCGTGCCCATAAGTGTAAACGCACCATGATTTTTCGATAAAAACTTCCGAACCATTTGATCTGGTGTTTTACCATTACACCCGAAGTTATTATCATCAACCTTGAACTTTGGCAATAATATCAAAGCTGGCCGACCAATTCTTTCAATCTTCGGATGAACCCACGACATATCATCCTCCTATTGTTGTTGTTCCTAATTTTTAACAAATATATCATTTATTTTATTTTTTGTCAAGTGTTTCAATTAAACGCTGAAATTACATCCAAGTCAAAGAGCTCGCGTATTAAGCCAGCTCTTTTGTTGTTGTCAGTGCATGTCCTGTGCCAAATGAAGCCATTTGGCCAGAGACAATGCTGACCTGGGATCACGTTGCAACCTTTTTGCTGCGGCACAACGATTCTCCTCAAGGCGTTCCGAAGACAATACCTTCCGGAAGCCAGGACAGAGTTTCTGATTTCGCGACCATGTGCACCTAGCATAATGGACGCAATTCAGACACGGCAAATATTCTCCCCTGAGCATAACAGACTCCTTTCCGGCTCAGGTTAGCAAACAGTATGGACACCTGTTTATATATACATTATACTAAAGTCCACCTCAAATCACAATCAATAAATGTTGAAGTTATCAAATAATTAATATATACTATAACCAACAATATTACCTATGACAAAAGCAATCACAATTCTGGGCAGCAAAATTCACAACCTGTCTCGAATCGAACTATTAGAAACACTTGCTGGTTTCTTACATCAAGAAGAACTAAAATTAATCTTTACCCCCAATCCGGAAATCTGCCTACAAGCTCATAGAAATAATGAATACCAAAACATTTTAAACCGATCAAACTTGAACTTGCCCGATGGCTTTGGTCTCAAAATTGGCGCATTTCTATCAGGAGAAAAAATTAATCATCGACACACCGGTTCAGATATAACCAAACATTTGTTGCAAGTTGCCAATGATAAAAAATTGACCATTTTTGTGATCAACCACCCCAATTCACTGTCCACACTAAAAGAGATCAAAGACTCAGTGTCAAGCACATACCCAAACCTTAAACTTCATGGATACAAAATAGGGGAGATAACAGAGGGGTTAATTGAACATCTACAGACCACCAAACCTGACATAATCTTCACCACTCACGGAGCTCCAACTCAAGAAAAATTACTTGATGAACTACGAATACAAAAAATTCCAGCCAAAATCGGTATCGGAGTCGGTGGCAGCTTTGATTTTTTGACCGGCAAACAAACTCGAGCGCCGCAAGCACTTCGCTCGCTTGGCCTGGAGTGGCTCTTTCGCTTAATCAAACAACCCAAACGAATCAACCGCATTGTCAACGCGGTAATCATCTTCCCATTAACGTGTTTAAAACACTCAAAAGACAGAACCATCTCATCATAGGTCAATTTGTTGTAACAATAAACATACAATATTATATAAATAATAGTATGATAAAAAAATATCGCCCAAATGTTCTCGCCGTGGTCACCAAAGATGACAAAATTTTAATTCAACACAATCCTCGATTCGATCATTGGCAACTCCCTCAAGGGGGGATTGATGCCGGTGAAACCGCCGAACAAGCAGTCATTCGCGAAGCTTCAGAAGAACTGGGTGTTGATGCAAAATTTTTGTCAATCAAACACCAACTGGAACAAACTCACCGCTATGACTGGCCGGACCACACCTTAAAAAAAGATTATTATAAAAAAGAAGGCTATATTGGCCAAGAGCAAACCATATTCATCTTAAACTTTAACGGCACAGACTCTGACTTTCATTTAGAAAAAAGTCACGAAGCCGACCAGATAAAATGGGTAAACAAAGATGAACTGAAAAAAGTCATTCACCCACGTCGCCATGGTTCTCTAGATATTATTTTAAAACACATCTAACCTTACAAAACAACTCAACACTGATTATCATTTACAAAAATTTCTCAACCGTTTCAACTATAACTTTGTAAATAAAACTTATACCTTTTTAAGAATAAAAAGACAGACTCTAATTAAAGTCTGTTTTATGATACTCGAATAAATCTCCGGCCATCTGTACTCATGCTAATGGATGGTGACAAGGAGATTCTAGTGTCCTTGTGTTCTTTCTTGACCATCAGACATATTTCCATATCACCAGACACATAATCTCGATAAACCATAGAATGGTCATCAGAATCAAATTCAATTTTCCCTACATCCGACCACTTGACCTTATCCAATTTAATAAAACCAATATATCCATCATATTCCTGGCTATATTTGGAATAGGG
Organism: Candidatus Falkowbacteria bacterium CG10_big_fil_rev_8_21_14_0_10_39_11; assembly: GCA_002773615.1. Classification (GTDB taxonomy): domain Bacteria; phylum Patescibacteriota; class Patescibacteriia; order UBA11705; family UBA11705; genus UBA11705. Next base: position 28,897 of record PFAP01000002.1, on the reverse strand, counting down.
CACTGCAATTAATACCGCAACCTTCAAATCATCAACCGTCATCTGCACGAAATAAACCAACCCAACCGTTTTCAAAATTTGCACAGAGAAAGGAATACGATCAAAGTCCTGACACTGACTTGGACTTGACACAATACTTTGCACCAGCTTCATATCAATGGCGCCAATGTCGCTCGACAATCTAGGAACCATGAACACCAGGCGTCTGTCTCGAGCCGAAAAAATTTCGGCGATATCAAAGCCATCAACACCTTGGTGGAACTTCATTTGTCTCGATAGTAGATCCCGCCAGAAGTCATCGGTGACTCTAAAAAAACGACCAGGCTCACATTTTTCTTTAGACATGGTCACCTCCGAGAAAGTACGTGCATTGATAGAGTCTCAATCTGCGCCTCCCAGCAGATGATTGCTCTGTTAGTGAAATAGCTCTATTTTTATCATACAATCAAGATAGCCTAAAGTCAATAAACATCATAAAAAAATAAAAGGATAAATTATTCAGCAATAAGATAAGCCCAGCAAAGCTTCAATGACAATTCATTAAGTATAATGCCTTACTTCTTAGAATTATTTAAAAGGGAAAAGATCCAAGCGGTTGCTTGGATCTTATTTTCGTTCTTGCCTCGGAAGAGGCGGAAGGATCACGGGGAATGTGAGGTCGTCTCAAACTCAGCGGTCTCAGTCGGCGTTGGGCACCCACTGGTGACCCTGGGACCTGCGCGAGTGACGGTCACCGCGCTTACCCTTGCCACGGGGCCGGTCCTCGCGCGGCGCCCGGGACTGATCGGCCAGCTCTTCCAGCGACACCCCAGCGACGCTGAGGAAGTTCGTGGTGAGCACTTCCGCCTTGTCCTGGAAGGTGGGAGCGTCCTGCGGAACCCCGTTCTCACGCAGGCGAGCCTGCATGATGTTCAGGGGAGCCAGAACCTTGTCGGTGAAGTCCCGATAGTTCTCCGGCTCGCGAGCGTGCTCCATCTGCTCGCTCCACTTCATCATCGCCGCCGCCTTGTGGCGATTGTCCGGGACGAGAAGGACGAACCGGAGGCCCTTGCCCCTCGCGTAGATGCGAAGGACGGCGAGCGGGAAGGCGGGGGGGGTCGGCGGGGCCGGCGTACCGTCCCACTTGAAGCCCATCTCCTCCGCGAAGGCGTTCATGGCTTCCACGAACTTGAGCCACGCCTCGGTGGTCTGGCAGATCGCCTCACTCCATCCGTTCCGCGTGTCCTGTTCGATGTTGCCCTTGAGCTCGGCGAAGATCGCCGAGTTCGCCTCGATCGCGGCCTCGTAGAGGCGCATCCGCTGTTCCCAGCGGGCGACACGCTCCAAATCCATCACTCCGGCACCGGAACCCATACGCTCCTGGAGCGTGATGGGATCGAGGTCCAGGTCACGGACCTCCTCTCCGGTCAGGATGACCTTCTCGTCGTCGCTGATGAGCAGCGACTCGAGGTCGTCACCGTACTGGTCACGGGCCCGGCGAATGCCGAGCGCCTCGGCGAGCGGAATGAAACTGCCGTCGACCAGGGGCTTCCCGGCCGCTCTCAGTTTCATGTTGACCGCGCCAACGCTCCGGAGCACCACTCCGGAGTCGTTCGCGTTGAACAGACGCCCGCTGTCGACCAGCACGCGCGCATAGCGCGCTTGGAACGGTCGCGGCGCCTGCGTCTGGCCCGCGGTCACGAACAGTTCCGACTGGACGAGCGCGTTCGGATTGAACGCGCTTCCGTTTTCGGCCACGAGAGCCTGAATCGACGTCGGGTAGGAGAACTGAATCTCGGTGGCCTGCTTCACGTTGGACATGTAGATCCTCCAATAAAGGGGATTTAACCCCATTCGAAAGGTGATCGGTCCGGCCATGGAAAAGTTGATTTCACGTTTGTCGGCTGCAATAGCCCAAAGGTCCTGTTTATGTTAGGACCAGAGTGAATCAACGAATCCGAGCCGAACCTTTCGCGACGCTACAGGGTAGGAGACACTATCTCACAACCCTCATTGAATTTGACCTTGTAAATTCCCGGGTTAAACCCGTGAATGACAATGTGCAAATTCAATAAGAGTTGTTGCTTTAAATTACCTCACATTTTAATGATCATGTGAATATTATAACACACTTAAATTATTTTGTCAAGGCTAAAAATATCTATATAATATAACGACAAGCTATATACTATAGAGAGGCGTTGCCTCAACAAAATGATCCAGATGTCTTATAATGAACTCACAAATTTCTCAGCTTAATAAACCATTATAGCATAGTTTTTCAATAGTGTCAATACCAGTTAACACAATTTTACAAAAATAGCTAATTTAAGGCACTTAAAGACGTCACCATTTTAGAAATACTTCACTAAACTTGATAGTTGTGATATAAATATGTATATGAATAAGTGCTAAGTAACTATACTTCGAGAGCCTTACCTACCGGCAGGCAGGGCACTCGCCTGTCCGCCGAAACTATTGTGAAGGCGGGAAGGGTAACTGTCACGAGTATACTCTCATACAAGAAACATTGACTTTGTCTTCAAAAAACGTATTATTGAAACAAAACATTATAGTTTTTATTATTAAGTAACCTTCCTACAATTTATAATTTAAAAATATGTCCTCAAAGACCCCAACTAACGTCCGCGTCCGTATCGCCCCCAGTCCAACCGGTTTTGTCCATGTCGGTAACCTAAGAACAATTTTATACAACTATCTCTTTGCTCGTCATAATGATGGTACTTTTATTGTCCGCATTGAAGACACAGATCGCACCAGATATGTCGACGGCGCACTGGAAGACTTACTCAAGACTCTTGAATGGGCCGATTTCAGCTATGACGAAGGACCATTTATCGTTGACGGGAAAATCATCCAAAAAGGGGACTACGGTCCCTATATCCAATCTGAAAGATTAGACATATACACCAAACATATTCAGACTCTGTTAGATAAAAATAAAGCCTATTACTGTTTTTGCTCCAAAGAAAGAATTAACGAACTTCGCGAACAACAAAAAAAAGACAAACTGCCACCAAAGTATGATGGTTTATGCCGCCACTTATCAAAAGAAGAAATACACAAAAAATTAACTTATAACGAATCCAGAGTTATCCGCTTCAAAATGCCAGAAGACAAAGAGGTTGTTTTTGACGATGAGATTCGAGGCACCATCAAGGTCAATACCAAAGATTTGGATGACTTTGTTCTGATCAAGGCTGATCAATTTCCGACCTATCACTTTGCCAACATCGTTGACGACCATTTGATGAAAATCACTCATGTCATGCGTGGTGACGAATGGATCTCCAGCACCCCCAAGCATGTAATGTTATATGATGCTTTTGATTGGCAGCCACCGAGGTTTGCCCATCTACCGCAAATTCTAAACCAAAGTAAAAAGAAAATGAGTAAACGAGATGGCGACGTCTCAGTCAAAGATTTTATCAAATCTGGATATATTAAAAATGCTTTGATCAACTTTATTGCCTTACTGGGATGGAACGCCGGTACAGAACAAGAGATATACACTGTAGATGAAATGATCAAACAATTTTCACTCGATAATGTCCACAAAAAAGGCGCCATATTTGATTTAGAAAAATTAGATTGGATCAACGGTATGTATCTGAGAGAACTATCTGACGAAAACTTCGCTACCGAATGCTTGCCATTCCTAATTGAAGCAAAATTAATCTCACCAAAGAGTGAAAATCAATACATCAACAACCTGACAAATAAAGAGATTTCATTCAACGATATAAAAAACTATTGTTCACTGGAAAAGAACCGAATCAAAAAAACCAATGAAATTTCTGACGCAATCCAATTTGTTTTTCCATCAAAATTAAATTTTGACTCCCAAACGCTCATATTCAAAAAATCAGACCACAAAACTACGCTCCAAGCCCTTCAATACATATTGGAAACAATACACAGCGTACCAAATGAAGATTTCTCGGCTGAAAACATTGAAAAAGAGATAAAAAAAATCATTGAAGATAACAACCTCCAAAACGGTGATGTTTTATGGCCGATGCGAGTCGCTCTCTCCGGACAAGAGAAATCACCGGGTCCATTTGAAATCGCCCACGTCCTGGGCAAAGACAGAACAACGCAACGCCTAAAAGAGGCCATACTGGAATTAAGCAAAAAGTAGTCCACACGGACTATTTTTTTCAACAATCATATTTTATTATTCACAATAAATTTGCTATAATACCTATTGATGAAAATGCATTATAAATTCCTCAACCTCTTATTTAGCAGCTTATTAATATTAAGCTTATTTTGCGCTACTCCGATTTTATCCGCACTGGCTTCATCAGTTGACGACATTGACGCTCAGATCATTGAAAGCAAAGGAAAAATCGAAGAACTACAAAAACAACAAGACATCTACAAAAAAAACATCCAAAAAAAACAGGAAGAAGCCGTCACTCTCAAAAACCAAATAGACATTCTAACCAATAAAATCGCCCAAACAAAACTGGAGATCGATACCACGGAACAAGAAGTAAAGAAAAATGAGCTGGAAATTCGTCAAACCGAACTAACCATTTTAGAACATGAAAACAACATCAGCAAAAAGAAACGAGAATTAGGCGGAACGTTAAAACATCTTCATGAACAAGACAACATCAACGCTTTGGAAATATTCGTTCTCAACAATTCTCTATCAGACTTTTTCATCCACCTAGAAAACACCAAAATATTATCAAACAACCTACAAAAATCCCTTGACTCAATCAAACGCTTGAAAGAAGAACTTGAAAAACAAAAGTCAGAACTGAACAAAAAACACGAACAGCTCACCAATCTTCGTCAAGAACTAAAAATCCAACAAGCTGAATACACCGGCGAAATTAATTACAAAGACGACTTGTTACTCGACACCAAAGAATCTGAACAAAAATTCTACGATCTATTCTGGCAAGCCAAACAAGAACAAGAAGCTGCCAACTCAGATATCTACAACTTGGAGAAACAAAAACGCGCCCAAATCGACGCCGGCACCAACAACGAACAACCGGCCCTAACCGACAGCACACTAATCTGGCCGGTACCAAAGACCAAGATCACCGCATACTTTCACGACAAATCATACCCATTCCGGAATATCTTCGAGCACCCAGCCGTAGATATCCGAGCCGGACAGGGGACCTCAATCCGAGCTGCGGCTGACGGCTATGTACTCAAAGCTCGCGACGCCGGAATGGGGTATAGTTACATTGCCCTGATTCACGCCAACGGCTTATCGACCGTCTATGGCCATGTTAGTGCCATATATGTTTCACCAGACGAATATATCTCCAAGGGCGAGGTTATTGGTCTTAGCGGTGGAACACCAGGAACCAGGGGCGCGGGAAACCTCACCACCGGACCTCATCTTCACTTTGAAGTTCGTCTCAATGGCATTCCGGTTGATCCGTTACTTTATTTACCATAAACCTTTTCAGTTCTAGACAGATCCCCGCCAAGCAACTCTTGAGCGGGGATTAACCGTCTTAATATATCACTAAAAGAAAACAAATTAAATGAACTAATCACGTCAGTTTATAATTTTAAATTCAAAAAACCCTGACCGCCAAAACCAGCACAAACGACTACTGGTCAAATTGATTCTTTGATTAAACAAAACTCAGTAGATAAAATTTGGGAGGATATAAACTTAATCCAATCAATTCAAGAAATGATCGACGCCATATCAGACTTAGTCGAAGAACAAAAATCAAAGCCATGGACAAAAAAACAATGTAATGAGTGGGCCAGCAAAGCCGGGATTTATGAACCCTGGACATACGCCGACAATAGCCTTGTTTTCCCAAACGGAAAAATCGAAACAAAATTTAGTCTTGATTTTTGGCCAAACAAAATATCTGAACTCCCGGAAGGGCTAACTCGAATAAATGGAGTTCTTGACCTTAACGGACAAGACATCGAAACTCTTCCCAGCAGCTTGCAATACATCGGCGGTGCCCTGACTCTCGATAACACGAAAGTAAAAAAATGGCCTCCAAACTTTCAATATATAAAAAGGAACCTATATATTAGGAATTGTCCAATTCAACTCCCACCAAATATTAAGAACATAGTCAAAGGGAAAATTGTCAGAGAATAATTATTATGACCTTATATAAAAACGAGCGCTACCATGAATTTGTTGAACTGGTTTTCCATCAAATTGTTAACAAATTATTCAGGTACAAAAATTACAAACTCCACATTATTAACCGCCGCAAACCGGCCAATCCAGATAGTCTGACTTTGGGTTATATTAATTTTAAGAAAAAAATTATCGCCCTTGATATTTTCACCCCCAAGACCCATAAACCCAAAAGTATCAATTCACTACTGCGAACTTTGGCACACGAGATTGCCCATATTCAAAAACCACCGTATTACCAAAGATACAAAGGCCGCAACATTGTCAGACAACACTTTCCAGCCTTCTATAATCAAGTGGATAAAAATATCGTCAAAATCAAAAAAGACCCATACTTCAAACAATATTTTCGTCAGTAATGGGTCAAATAAATTTATTGCGTATTTTTTCCTTCGAGCGATCCTTGAATAGTCCAGGTTCTACCATAAATCTGATTCAGAATTTGAGCCTCCTTGGCCTGATAAGTATCAATGGACTTTTGTACGGTAACCACTTTGACCACCAATATAATAGTCAGAATCAAATTTAACACAAACAAGACAACCACCACAATAATAAAATTCCGAAACAGCTTTTTACTATTGAAAATTCGTTCAAAAATGGACATATAAGAGGAGTAAGTTAATTTTATATAGAAAGTATAACACAAACAAAAAAGAGGGCAAATAGCCCTCTTTTTTTATATCTTATTTCACCCCCGAATAGGCAATTGCACGAAGCACTGACCAAAGATGTGCACTATTTGGCAAGTAACCATATGCATTTGAGAATATACCCAAAGCTGTATTTTCCTTGTTCAAATCTCTAGACTCAACTCGGTATCGATAGGCAACCATGTGAACAAATTTTTCTTCAACTTGACTCTTAAAATTAACTAAACGACCGTAAACATCCATAAAATCTCTAATAGCGTCTGCTTCTCGCGGTATAATCCGAGTTGGTTGCTCACCCTGTGCAATTAGATTAAGATCTTTCCAATCTATATCAGAGCTTGGTACTCGACCATACATATCTTTAAAATCTACCAACAACCCAACTCTTTCACGATCGGTGAGATTTTGAGTCTCACTGGCACCGCCATAAGTAATAAATTGCACCACCTTCCAGTCATCACCAGCTGGCAACCTGTTTTCCAAACCAACATATTTTGAGATCGCATCCTTTTCACCATCCAAATCTCTAGTCGTTGGCAAAATAGGGACATACCGAGTTGTATCCTCGACTACTTCTTCAACAACTTCCGTCACAGTTTCTAATTCATCAACAGAATCAGTAATTTCATCAGTAGCCTCATTTACGGTTTCTTCATCAGCAGAATCAGTAGCTTCATCAATAATTTCGATCGAATCTGTTGTTCCTGTTACATCTGATTCAACCCGGCCTTCCTCAGCCAACTGACTCGAACGACTACTGTTTGTAGCTGCACTTGATGATGATACCAATGGGGAATAAACCACACCAAAAATAGTAAAGTGATCTGTTTGTGCGGTAAAAGAATTATCATCTGAATCTTGAACTCCAGTAATTGGAATCCATTGATTTGTCGTACCATCCCAATACGCTGGGACCAAATCATCTTCTACTACCCCAGCAGGCAAATTGTCAACCGAATAATCCAAAGTTAGCTCAACTTGATCGTTCAAATTTGTAATTGGTTGTCCATTATTGTCTGTAACACTTATATTAATTGATTGCCCTTCCAATGGAGCATATGCGTTGGTGGATGGAGCCGTATAGGATTTTGCCATTGTCATATTACCGGCACTTGAACCACTACCCAAAGCGTTTGGTGGAACCACCACTTTGGCCCCGACATCATTGTCTTGAATCACCCCACCAACAGATGGCGTAATTGAATTTACTGCTGATTTTACCGATTTGGTTACATCCGAAGTCAATGCAAATGAAATTCCGGTTTGACTTGCACCGTCAATGACAATTGGACTGCCATAGGTGGTCTCTGCATGCAAAGCCGCCACACCTTTCAATGTCCAGGTACCATCTGAAACCGGCAACGAAAAAGTACCATCAATATCAATTGGGCTACCAGACCAGCCTTCAGTCGCACTTTCAGCCCAAATAAATCCATCAGCCAAATTTGTTCCCGTAGCCGTACCTGAAATTATATATTGAGTCGCACTCAATCCCATATTATTCGTAAAATCGTAACTTGCAGTTCCGGAAATATTGATATTATGGGGGGCCGGGGATACATAATTCGGTTTATCAACACCAATCTTAAACCCAGTACCAGATTTAACCGACATTGAATAAGTACCATCCGAACCCGTTGCCACACCATTATGATAATCAGTGTTTGGATCATGTACCCAAACCCAAGCATTTGGCACCGCCGTACCATCGGTATCCTCAACCGTTCCAGTAAGAGTATTTAATGAAACAGATGAAATGTCAAAAACCACTGAAGCATCAGAAGACAAATCGACACTCGCATTATTGAAATCTCCAACACCATCAACATGTAAAAAAACTTTATACATACCCGATTCTAACTGCATTGTTTCTGAGGCTGCCAAATTACTTACCGGTTTCCCGCGTCGATCAGAAGTGTTTATTTTTTTTGCTTCCAGAAAACCGGTCATCGAAGATAGCCCCCCAGTAAAATCAATCGTTAAAGTTTTCAAATTATCACTAGTCACCGTAATGTCATTTCCTGATGAATCTGCACCACTTATCGAGACAAGAATCGCACGTTCACCAAAATCAGAAGTCCATGTTCCGACTCGATATGTACCATTTCCTACCTTGACTGAAAACTGACCGGCACTATTTGTCTTTGCATCCTTAAAGATTCCATTTGGATAGCCGGTATTCAAATCACCAGTCCAACCATCAACAAATACAGGCGCATTTGTTTGAAGAGTTCCACCAATTGAAATCGTACCGCTCAGGGTATAACACGTCCCAGCTGTTGGCTCCAAATTTTGTCCCGTTTTCGAGCCATCTACAACCGTCACCGTCTTACTTATACCACCACAGGCATCAGATCCAAATGGTGCTTCTGATTTTACCAACCAAGTTCCAGCCCCCACATATAACACGTAACTACCACCGGAATCGGTACCAGCATGAACTAGCTGTTTAGTCGTTGTTTCTTCAGCCCAAACTGGTGCATATTGAATAGCATTTGCATTTGCATCCTTAACCTTACCCGAAATCGTATAATCAGCTTTTAATAATTTTAATTTAAACGGATTACCAGCAGTGACCAAAGTACCTCCACGATAAATATCTGAGGTTGCATTTCCATCAACTTCTGCTGAATTGGCCTTTACATTGATTGAAAGTTCAGGTGACTCTGGCATTCCTGGCAAAAAAGCACCTACTTTGTAGACTCCATACTCGGCAATCTTTAGAGTAAATGTTCCATCTGACCCAGTCCGAGTAAAATTACCGCTTCCACCAAACCCCATCGGTTGATAAGCCCAAACCTCTGCATTGGCAATAACATTATTTGAACCATCAACAACAGTTCCATTAATTTGATAATTCGCTTGAGATATGGCAAATGAAACTCCACTGCTGGTTACATCACCTTGTGTTTCAATATTTTTTATTTGCACCGACTCTCCAACCCCAGTGACTTTGAGCATTTTATCTTTTGGAGGCATCCAGTCAGGCATAGCGATAGTCGTCGCCACTGCACCCTTTGACATAGACGGTCCCATTCCAACGAACCAGTCACCATTGTAAGGTAAATATACTGTATAAGGTTGATTTACAACCGAACCAACATTTTCAATCGTCTTGACAACAAAACCCTTTGGATGACCGGCAAAAATATCCACATCTTCATCAGCTCCAAAATCTCCGGTAAGCAAAACCGTCAAAGCTGCCGCCGATGATTCATCCATCCGACTTAAAATCAAATCTTTGCTAACTGATGAGTTCAAGTGAATAGGCTCTGGCATTATCCCGGAATAATCACTGGCTCCCAATGTAACTGACGGCTCGGTAAATGCAAAATATTCACCTGAAGGCAGATTATTGATAGTTGCGGTGGCATATCCGTTCGTAAAGGTCACAGTCTGATCCAAAGGACCGGTCATAGGTGATCCAACAAACAAATTCATTGTTGTCCCATCAACATCAACACTTCCGGTTGTCGCATCAACCTTGGCTCCGGCATAAACATTCAACGTTATACTATTATTTCCACCAGCTGTGATAAAAAATGGCATAGTGGTAAATGATTCCAGTAAAGTTGAACCATTTTTTGTTTTTACCTCAACCGTATAACCAGATGTATTAAAATCTTTAGGTATATTTGAATTTACAATTCCTTTCAATTCAAAGCTCAAATAATCATTGGTGTTGGTTGCTCCAGTAACTGTACACGTTATCAAACGAGTAGCCGCATCACCACTACAATTCAAGGTAACATTTCCCGAGCCGGCTGAAACATCTTTATTCATTGGACTATTTGAATCTATTGCTGCATTGGCAACGTTGAAACCACTTGGAAACAGCATCGTGATAATCCCCCCATTTGGGACAACGGAAGTAACTGGAAGGTCAACAAAATAATGAGTCGTTGAACCGACCAAACCGTTCATTGGCCAAACACCGATTGGTTTTTCACCCATGGTTGCAGCATCATGCATACCAAAATCTCCTGGACCATCTGACCCAAAACCATCAGCATCAGGGCCAAAGAAACCACCAGTTGCCGAACTCAGCTCCACACTTCCACCATAAACAGCATTTGCAGCCAAAGCATTTCCAACTACATCCCGAACACCATCTTTCCCAGCCTCAACCGAACTATAAACCGTAACGGTATATGGCATTTGCTGTCCGACAGGATTGGCCACACCACTTAACAAATTCAAATTTTTAATTGATACAGTGTTTGTATATCCGTCATAAGATAACAAAACCGATGAAAGATCAGCCGAAGCCAGCCCGCCCCCGGTATCGACAGAAATATTATAATTAGTTTTATTTAACACACTTGTTTCCCATTTACCCACAGCATCAGTCCAATCTTCAGTATTTATCTGCTTTACATGATTCATGGATTCACTGTACGTAATTACACATTGATAATCATCACATCTGGCATCCATAACTGTAGGAGCGGTAGATTCAATCGTGGACATTGTCGTAAACTGAAATACGTACACATCTTCCAACGCCTCACCATTTGAAGCGTCTTCATCTTGATTAAATGCATTACCGACTATATCCGTCACACCCACACCAACAGTAACGGTGTAGGATGTATTTGCTTGAAGAGCTGAACTTGGCAAAATTCTGATTGCCTTTGCCGTTTCCTTATAAACCACCTCAGCCCCCACCACAGTACTACCTCTCTTTAATTTTACATTCGTGGTATTAACTGTAGAAGAATCCAATGATTCATTAACCGCAATCTCAACAGCAGAAAGTCCAACAGCTACACTTGTTTCACCAGATGCCGGAATATGTCCCATCACCTTAGGTCCAACGGTATCAGAAGTAGCTCCAGTTTTAAACTCCGATGCAAAGAAAACATAATTATCGGAATTTTGAGATTGACCAGGGTCACCAAGACTAACTCCCATACTGCTAGTAAAAGAACCCGCAACTTGAATTTCATATTCGGTGTTTGCCGTTAATGTAGTCGATGGCTGTAAAAATACTCGTTGATTATCAGTGCTATATGTATGCGTTACACTTATCTCATCGTCGCCATCATACAATTTAATTCTTGCTAAATTAGTTTCCGAGACGTCTACCGAAGTAACAAAATCAACAACCAACTTCGCATTTAATGCAATATTACTTCCACCTAAATTTGGAGATACTGTTCGAACAAATGGCGGCTGAAAAGCACCGCTGCCAAATTCCTGGTCTCCCTCACCGGTAAACTCAGTCCCTTCTGTTGTAAAAGTAAATTCATGCGTTCCATCTGACATATTTCCTCCCAACGCATTGCTGGCATGATCTTTAACACCCGTACCCAGAGAAACTGTATATGTTGTATTCGGAGCTAGGGGAGTCGTGCTATAAATAATAAATTCACTGTCACTACCATTTGCCTCAATTGTCAAATTATCGAGATTTGATGAAGTTGCCCAATTATAAACCGTAACATTAGTGTTATTTACAGTACTGGAATTCATTGATTCTGAAAATCCAACCATAATCGGAGAACAAAACTCGACTCCCGGAGGAAGTGAATCATTTGGATCACAAATATTAATCGGCATACCGTACATACCATCAAAAGGGGATGTATACGAAACAAATGGAGCCTCTTTGTCACCACCTGAAAAATTTCCAAAATCTGTAGGTAAAGTGATATTAACGGTAGTATCTCCATCATAAGCGATATATTCACTATCCATTCTATTAGAGATTACCGCTGTTACTCGATATGATCCACTGGCTTGATATGAAGAGGGGAGTGATGCAAAGCTATAATTTCCACTAGCATCGGTCGAGGTAAAAAAACCAGTCCCATTAATAAAAACCAGAGCTCCATTAATAGCAGCACTAGCCGTATCCGTGACCGTACCGGAGAAACCATTTGCTCCAGTATATGTACCAGTTACATTAATACTTAAAGGATATGAAGTTGGATTATAATCAGGCATAGTGGTGGTATAAACGCCGTCATTCGCCTCCAGATAATATTGAATCTCACCCTCATCAGCAACCGCTGCCTGTAAATCAGCCTGAGGAATAATAAAGGCGTAATAATCACTACTGGTAATATCTGGAGTAGCTGTAACTGTTTTGGTTGAATTAGCTGCGGTGAAAGATCCTGAGTCTCCAACTCGATAATATATTTTTACACCAGTAGTAGCAATATCACTATCATCAAAAATACCGGCGAATAAATACAAATCTCCATTGTCATCAGCCTGGACTACCGGCTCATGATAAATATACGGATTAACATCCTCAAAAACCACATTGTCTGCAAAAACTTCACGGGTACTGCTTTTGACTTGAGGCTCAGGTGTGGTTCTTAACACAAAATCCCAATTATTATTATCTGAATCAAAACTGTTTCCAGCCGGCTCATCACTACCACCAGAAGCCATAGTTGCAGCCGTTGAATCAAATAAAGCCTTACGTTCAAAACTCTTTGACTGAGACCAACCGGTCACATCCTTCGTCACACCCTCATATGCAGTTGCAGTAGAACCAAAACCAACTGTATCCAATATCGTATTAGCGCAATCTGCACCATTTGAGCATAATCGTAAAGACAATCCATCAATTGAATTTGAATTTGTTAAAAAAGCAGAGTCAAATGTTGACTCATCAGTGATCCCAGCATCTCCGCCGGACGCTTTGAAATTGAAAAAGTAACCGCCTGAGTAGGTATTTGAACCAGAAACAGCTCCAAAAGTAGCCCAGTCACCAGCCCCAAATTTATATTCAACAGTGTAACCATCAACATCAATATCCCCACCACCCCGATTGTACAATTCAACAAAATTTGACCCAGCCGACCCGCCGGTGTTATAAGAAGAGGCTGTAGAATCTGCCTCAAACTGAACAGCATCTATCAACATAACTTGATTTGCACCACTGCCCATAAATACAGCCGGCTCATCACCCGTACCACCAGCGACAAACCCAATCGATGCGGTCCCATCAAGATCAGATGTAAAGGTGTATGTATACCGAGCCCAACTATCAGTCAACACATAAACTTTCGATGTCTCTTCAGTGATAAACCCCTCATATACGGCCGAAGACTCAGTGACAAAATTCCAGCTGTACTCAGAAGCATCCAAACCGGTTGGCTCAAACATCAAATAAATTTTTTCACCGCCAACCAAACCCTTGGCATAAAATGAGACCGTATATTGAGTTAAATTTGATATTGACGTTGTTTCATTAGGATAAACAGTCCACATTTCACCATCACCCGTATTGATTCGGATAGCTGAACTTCCATCATAAACATCTGTAGTCTCTTGAGTAACACTTCCGCCACAGGCAAAAGAGAAGCCTAAAATATCAGCAGAATTAGGTAATGCCTGCGAGTAAGTTGTATGTGTACCACCGGAATCCAAATCACAATACGGCTCATCCTCGTCACGTATTGAATTTCCATTCATATCAACAAACGGCTCAGGGATGGTTGAATCGGCCCAAGACTCAAAAGATGAATCAGAGGTGAACAAATTGGTACCAGAAATTCCTGGAGAGACTTCAACCTCACTAAAAACAATCGGGGAGTCTCCAGCTGAGACATTATATGGATTTAACAATAAATAGCCACCAACACCAGCCGTCCAAATTAATGTAGCCAGCATCAAAACTGTTGTAAAAATCCTAAACTGGTTTTTGCTTTGCTTTACCATATTTATTTTTTTAATTTTTTTTACTTAAAAGATAGGGGGAAGAATCACTTCCCATTATATAATAATTTATTTAAAATTTCCTTCACCATCAAATATGTTCATCAATATTATTATACCATTTTTTGAACAATTTTTAATCTTTATTGTGGATAATAAAATAAAAAAATAGGGGATAAACAATCCCGCTATTTTTTAAATATTTTATTGTACATCAGAATAAGCCATCGCTCTCAAAACAGACCAATGATACGATGAATCAGGCAATCTTTCAAACACAGACACGTATAACGTTAAAGTTTTTTGTTCTTGTTGCAAATCTCGATCTTGCACCCGAAGCCCATAAGCCAACATATGAACAAATTTTTCATCTGACTTATTAGAAAAATCAACTGATCGTTTATAGATTCTAACAAATTGTTCTATGGCTCGCCGCTCAGATTCAACAACCTTTTCATTCGGTATCAAACCATCAGCCATACGAACAATATTTACCCAATCAGATTCATTTCTGGGTAAATCATGATTTGTATTATAATAATCGTTCAACAAACCAACACGATCTCTTTGAGTATAACCGTCTTGCAACCCATTGAGTCCATAACTCAAAAAATGGACCGAATCCCAATCAGAGCCAAAGGGAAGTCTTGAAATCAATAAAACAACATTTTTTAATGACAAGGCTTCAGAAATAATATTTTTCTCGGTCGGCAAAATAGGAACTGTAGACTCAACCACCGGCACTATTTTCTCAATGTCAGTTTCCGGCACCGTTTGATCTATTTCAGTTTCACCTGGTGTTTCATCAATCGCTGGCACTTCATTAACCTCCGGTAAATCTGGTTCCTGTAACAATTCTTCTTGCTGGCGTATCAATTCATCATAATAATCTTGGGCAGCTTTTTGGTTGCCCGCACTGCTAGTTGTGGTGCTCACAGGAGCAACATAAACCTCTACTGAGCTGGCTAATGATTGAGGATCTGGTGTTGTGCGCAAAACAAAATCATCTGTATTAACATCAGAATCATATCCATTACCCGCAATAACATCTCCACCACCACTACTCATCGTGACAACCGTCGATGCCGAATATGCTTTACGTTCAAAACTCATGGATGTATCCCAAGAACTCAAATCAAAAGCAACTCCTTCATAACTGGGCGAAGACGCAAGACCCAGAGTATCAATTACTGTACTGGCACAATCCGCCGAATTCGTACACACCCTAAAAGCCATATTTCCGGAAGAAGCATTATAAGCAACATCAAAGGCAGTCTCATCAGTAAGGGTCTGATCACCACCAGAAGCTTTAATCAAGTAAAAACCACCGGAGGGAACATTTGTTGTAGTTGTAACAGCACCAAACTCAGCCCAAGCATCAGACGCTTTACGATACTGGACCATATAATTATCTATATCAATCGCACTATCAGTTGGATTATATAATTCAAGAAAAGTCGCACTCGCTGTATCAGCTGACATAAATGTGGTTGCTGCGCTTGCTGCTTCTACCTGAGCCGCATCTAGATAAATTGTCATATTGGTTGTGTCTGCACGTCCGAGTAAAGCACCATCAGTTCCAGATGAGAAACTCAACGCCATTGAACCTGTCTTATCTGAAGTAAAGGTATACGTATATCGAGCCCAAGATGTAGTTAATGTGAATAGATTTGATTGATCAATGCTTGGTATCTCAGAATATGCGTCAAATGCACCAGATGTAAAGTTCCAATTATACTCAACAGCTGAACCATCCTTTAGATATATGGTTAAATAAATCTTTTCTGATCCACTTTCACCTTTCGCGTAAAATGAAACTGTATATTCCGTACTGGTTGAAACGGACATTTGACTTCCAACCACATTTGTAATCGTTTGTAACTCAGAGGCTCCAGTTGCCATCTTGATTGCAGACGTATCAACGTATGGATCAGTTGTTTCTTCCGTAAAAGTACCGCAAGTTGAACCCAGGGGGAGAATAGATAAACTTCCGGTAGAAAAAAGTGCTTGAGAATAAGTCGTTCGAGTACCACTACTGTCATAGTCACAATATTCTCCAACATCGACTATACTATCATCATTTGCATCAAACCAAGGCTCATCAAGGGTGCTTGAGGTCCAAGTCTCAAAAGATGGGTTATCCTGTAAATTTGGACTTGTAACAGCAGGGGATATTCTTACTTCACTTAAAAGCATATCAGTTGCCGTAGCCATTGCTTGGGGTAAAAAAACATTGACCAAGGCCAATATCAAAAGAACACCAAAAAAAATTGTTAAAACACTCTTGTTTCTTAAAAAAACAAATAAATTACTTTTCATAGGGGAGTCTATAATTTTGTTTGTTTATATTATACTATTTTTTACTAAATGATACAAGACAATTTACATAACACAAAGGGGGATACACAAATGATAAAATAGTAAAACATTAATTTAGATATAATTACGAGAACCCAATCGGAGAAGAAGAAATATCAAACTGGATGACAATTGTTAGTGTCGCCAAATATACCTTTTACGACACATAACTACTATCATTGCACGACAACCATATATTCGCTTATTTTAGCCGACATCCTGAATACTAGCAGTCACATAAACAAAAAACGTCGCATATAGCGCAATTTTAAGTCTCGTTTTTTAGCTTATTTTAGCGAAAAATAAAGTGGCGTTCTGCCCCTATAACAACCTCAATTCAGTTAAAAACATTAACGAATAGCAAGTCTTTATTAACTAAAACTAGCTAATTAAATTCATTCATAGGTATATTAGCCCTAAAAGAGAGAATAAAGGCCTTAAAACGCCATTTTGAGCCTTGTTTTTTGACCTAAAATATACAACAAATGGGCCACAATCAACAGAAAAATTTGTTATATATGTAACTATATGTTTTTTAACATTTTTTAAATTTTAAATTTACAATCGCAAAAATAAAAAAAATTACGCCTCTATTTCCACTTTTCCTACTTATTGTGATAAATCAATCAAAACAGAACACCCTTTTCTCCAAAAATGTGTCAAAAAAAACCGAGTGTCGTAAAACACGAATGGAGGGGGGGGTTAGAGAATAATATAACAAAAACTGACCTTGTTAGTCAGTTTCTCAAACTCAATTTGTCTCGCTGTACTTACTTATCTCGTCTTATCCTTTACCAACATTACTGATAGTATATTTTTTTTCCAAATCTCAAATCAAAATACTTAATTTGCGGTAAATCTTGCTGTATTTTATCTTGAGTTAAAAGTAATTTTAATCTCTGAACTTGAGCCTCAATCCCCTCTTCAAGATTCAAATAAATATCAAACGTTTGATCGGTAGTAACTCGCAAAGAAAATGGTCCATCATCTTGATAATGAAAAACATCCGGAGTGACAAATTCACTCAAAGCCTCCTTGGCTCGAATCATTTTGTCCAAAGTTTCCGCCTGCACTACTCCCCGACTGATCAATACGGCATTATTACTAACATCCTTAATTTTTATAATATTGGATCGCGATGCACTGTCGCAGGTTTCAATTGCGACTCCTTCTTGATCCAAATGAAAACAGTAATCATCAGTCAACCAGACAATATTGGAATCTTTTTCTTCCACCCATATTTCCAGATAGCCGGGATAATCTTTGTAGATATCAATCTTTTGAAGCAGATAACTTTCACCGATTCTGCCCCTCAAACCATCACCGGAAAAGATCAACAAGTTATTTCTGGGAAAGATATAATACTTTCGACTATAACGGTATTCATTGACAATATTATCAAATTTTTCCTGACTGATTTTATTAATGCCGCCAATATTGATTTCCCTAATCTGAAATTGTGGCGAAAAAAATAACCAATAAATAAAGAATACCATCCCGACAGAAATGGCAATCAATAAAAATCGAAACATTTTCCGTTTCTTTTGGCCGGCTTCTTTTAGCTTCCGTGGGTTGGCTAACTCCAAATCTTTGTAATCTTTTTTTAGATATGACACCATGAAAATTATTCTCCGCCGAAGGACGGATTCGTCTTATGGCGAATAAGCTCTAATTGATCTAATTATTATAAGTAATGCCCAATTACTAAATCCCAAAATAGTAATTTAGAGTAATTGGATCCTGGCATTTATTTGGGTTAATTAGAGCAATTAGTATAATTAGGTAAATTATATTTTACGTCTCTCAATCTCCCAATTAATTCTTGTTACTACCTCATAGTTAATGGTGTTGATCTTGGCTGCAATCTCTTCAGCTGTGACCACTTCATCATATTGCGGTCCAATCAAAACCACATCATCTTCCAATTGGACATCATCAAGATGATCTATGTCTACCACAACCATATTCATACACACGCGACCCAAAACTCGACATCGCTTGCCATGAATCAAAACTTCGCCAATTGAAGACAGTTTACGATCAAAACCATCACGATAGCCAATTGGCAATACAGCCACTTGTGTTTCCTTTTCCACTTTTTCCGTACAGCCATAACTAACATATGTCCCCGCGGGTAATGTTTTTATATGAGCCACAATGGTCTTCCACGTTAATACCGGCTTCAAAGCAAAACCATTATTTATTTGCCCGGAAGTAACAAAAGTTTGAGGCGCTGACCACAAACCGTAAAGACTTATTCCAACTCTGACCGCATCAAAATGAGTTTCAGGATAAATAATCGCTGCGGCACTACTGGCCGTATGTTTCAAAAATCCAAAGAAACCTTTTTGCTCAATATATTCAACCGCTTTTTTATATACATCCAATTGTTTCATCGCAAAAGAAAAATCTGTAGTATCCTCAATATTGGCAAAATGAGTTGAGATTCCAGCTAACTGCAAAAAATTAGATGCTTTGATTAAATCCAAATACTGATCAATATCTGCTTGAAAAATTCCTTGACGTGAGGTACCAGTTTCAATCTTCAAATGAACCTTGGCCGCCTTTTTTAATATTTCAGATTCTTTTTTCAATCTTTCAAGAGTCTCAATGTTTGCTAATACCTGTTCAAACTCATTTTCAATCACTATTTTCAAATTGTCATGCAAAGTATATCCCAAAATGAGGATCGGCTTCCCCCCTACTTCATTTTTGATTTCTAACGCCTCGTCAATCGAATCAACCGCAAAGTAATCTACCTTTTTCTCAATCATCCGGGCAACCTGAATCGCCCCATGCCCATAAGCATTTGACTTGACCACTCCCATAATTTTAACCTGCTCCCCTACTCTGTTTCGAAATTTATCCAAATTAAAATTAATATTTTCTTGACTTAATTCAATCCAAGTTTTTGGCTTTATATTTTCCATAGATCTATTTTACCATAATTCTCTTTTTTGACAATAAAAAAAGAGTCAAGCTTATTGACCCCTATGCTACTAATTCAATAGCCATATTATCGATGTTGCGAAAAACGATTCTACGCTGTCGTTTACTACGCTCAGGCACGGCCACAAAAATTGTCTTGCCGCCAGCAACATTAGAGACTGACACAATCGTCATTACATCAT
This sequence comes from Candidatus Falkowbacteria bacterium CG10_big_fil_rev_8_21_14_0_10_39_11, assembly GCA_002773615.1. Classification (GTDB taxonomy): domain Bacteria; phylum Patescibacteriota; class Patescibacteriia; order UBA11705; family UBA11705; genus UBA11705. The sequence goes on along the minus strand of PFAP01000002.1, from coordinate 8,933 downwards.
CGGTGGAAATAACTCTCTCAGCCACTTTACCAGAAGACTGCAAACTTTTCCCCAGGTCGGAATCGACCGGGAAACTGCCGTAAAACTTCTGTATTTCTAGAAATCTGATGCGAAGGCCTTCCATTTTCCCCTCCATTTTATGATCAATTAATGTGACATGCTAGAACGGGGATTGATCATTTCCTCTCGTCCGCTAAGCATAAAACTTACCTTAAAATCACCCTCGTCAGACTCCAACTCTGCCAGCAAATGTAATCCAGACAAACCACCGAGATTTACATGCCGACCTTCGGTTGTGATCACACCAGCAACATCATTCCACGGATCATTTTTAGACAGAGAAATCTCAACATAACCAGGCTCACCAGAATGTCGATCGGGATCAAAAAGAATCTTTTGACCAAAATGGACCAAAACTTTCACCAACCGATTCGTCAACGGCTTTGAAGTCTGTAAAGATACAAATCCCCAACGATAACAGAACTTATTCATGGCTCCCTCCCGTTAATTGGGCCAAAATACACTTTACAAAATTTATCTGTATTTGTCAACTATTTGTACAGTTAACCTTCAAGGGTTACACCTTTAGAGGCTAAAATAAGGTATTTTTCGTGTGGAGTTAAACCGTTCATTCCCTTGCCTTCATGCGTTTGACTTCTTGAATAATCGTTTTGATTTTAAATGTTAGCTTCGTATGCGGGTGGATTTTTCTTGGTCTGTATTTACTTGATTTTATCAGTCCATGATCTCTATTGTACCATTTGTAAGAGGTGAACCAGCCATATTTTACTTTGATATTATGAGTTAACCTTTGTTACCTTATTTTATCAAAGTGTTACCCCTTATGATTAACTATACACTATTTTATCAAATCAATTACTTTTTTTACCATATTTTCATGCACTTTATGCGTAATTGTCAGTTGGCCAAAATCCTTAATTAAAATAAACACCAACTTATTGCCATAACACTTCTTATCTTTCTTTATATGCTTGATTAACTCTGCATACGTCACTCCCTTGGGTAATGTATATGGCAAGCCTGAATCCACAATTAATTTTTCCACTCTCTCGCGTTTTGTTTTACTCAAACCACCACTCATCTCTGACAACAAAACCGCTCCCCTTAGCCCAATCCCCAAAGCCTGACCATGAGAAATTTTATAATTCATAATCGCTTCAAGCGCATGAGAAATCGTGTGCCCCAAGTCAACCTGGATCCGGATGTCATGACAATCTCTTTCATCCTGTTCAGTCAATTCCTTCTTTATCTTGTTTGACAAATAAACATACTTTTCAACCACTTTTAAATCACGCTTTATTAATTTGACAAAATCTTTTTCTAATTGATCAAAAAATCCAGCATTGATTGAGTATTTAATAATTTCAGCCAAACCATCTCTATAAATAATATCAGGTAATCCTTTGAGCAAAGCCACATCTTGAATCACCAAAACTGGCTGATAAAAAGTCCCGACCAAGCTCTTGCCTTCTGGCAAGTCAACTGCACAACCACCAATACTGACATCTGATGAAATTAGTAACGTGGTTGGGATTTGTACCAACTTCAGTCCTCGCTTGAAAGTAGCCGCGGCAAAACAGGCCAAATCCTGCACCGATCCCCCACCCAAAGAAATTACGACTGAATGCCGTGATAAGTTTTGTTTAGCAAACAAATGATAAAGACGCTCAATCTCAGCCAATGTTTTTTCTTGGCCACCCCTGAGCAAAACCCAAGAAAACTTAAACCCGCTTTGTTTCAAACTCTTTTCCAACTTGGATCCAAACAATTTTTTAATATTTGCCTCAGAAACAATCACCACTTTCTTATCAGTTTTGAGCGGTTTAATTAAAGTACCAGTTTTATCAATCAAGCCTAATTGATAAAAAATATCATATGATCGATCCTGAAAATTTGCTTTTAATTTTTTCATATTTTTTGTGTGTTGTCACCCTGAAGCCCTCACCTGTCCGCCAAAGTGTTTACGTAGGCGGAAAGGGTTATATTCAATCGAAAACTTCAGCATGACACAAAAACTTATATTCTTAAATTATAATACAAAATAGAGCCTTTCGACTCTATCTATTATAACAAATACTTAATTTAATAACCAATCGTTTATCATTCACAATCTTAATAATATTTGTAAATTCGTGGCTATTTTTTCTCGATTTTTTCTTGGTTAGCCATATATGGTCTCAAAACTTCAGGAATGGTTATAGAACCATCTTCATTTTGATTGTTCTCAATAATCGGTATCAATATTCTCGGAGTTGCTACCATTGTGTTGTTCAACGTATGACAAAATTGCATTTTACCCGACTCATCTTTGTATCGCAAATTCAATCGCCGTGCTTGAAAATCATGAAGGTTTGAACATGAGTGAGTCTCACCATAGCCATCACGACTGGGCATCCAACATTCCAGATCATTCATATAATACTTTCCCTTACCCATATCACCGGTACAAACATTCAATACTCTATATGGCAGATTTAAACTTTGCAAAAACTCTTCAGTATTAGCTTTCAGCTCGTCAAATGCCTTCTGACTTTCCTCCGCCTCTCCTTTACAAATGACAAACTGTTCAATCTTATTAAACTGATGGACTCTATATAGTCCATGAGTATCTTTGCCGTAGGTTCCAGATTCTCGACGATAACAAGTTGACACCCCAGAAAATTTTATTGGTAATTGACTCATATCAACCACTTCATCAAAATAATAAGCTCCAAGTGGTACTTCTGAAGTTCCAACTAAAAACTTGTTGTCTTTCTCCAATTCATAGATATCGTCTTCATTGCCAGGAAAAAAACCGGTCCCTTCAAGGGCAAAACGGTTGACCATTACCGGCACGCTCATCAATATATAATTTTTGCGTGCAATAAAATCCATTGCATACTTTAACACCGCATACTCAAGCCTGGCACCATCACCTTTCAGAATATATGATCGACTGCCGGCAATTTTTGCTGCTCGTTCATTATCAATAATATCCAAATCACGTCCCAGAGTCATATGATCTTTAAGGTCGAACTCAAATGTCCTCAGTTCACCCCAGCGCTTAATTTCTTCATTTGAGTCTTCATCCTTACCAACGGGAGTCTCTTTGCTTGGAACCATTGGCACCAACAACATTAAACTATCAAACTCCGCCTTGATTTTAATCAATTGGTCCTCAATCTTATTCTGATCCTCAGTCAAAGTCTTCATTTCAGCCAAAAGATATTCTTTGTCAATGCCTTCCAACTTGGGAATTTGTTTTGAAGCCTCATTTTTTTTCATTCGAAATTCTTCTGATTTTTGAGTGAGGTCACGCCGCTTATCATCCAATTGTAAAAGTTTGTCAAAATCAATTTTGATATTTTTATTTTCAGCCGCCGTGATTACATCATTTAAATTCTCTCTAATAAATTTTATATCTAACATATTTTTATATAAAAACTAATTCACTAATTATCTAATTAACTGAATCTCTATTATATACCCCCAAAGGGGAGATTTTACGATTTGACAATTGCATAAATTAACCTATAATTACAGTTATGTCCATTATAAACAAACGCGGGCTAAAAAACAAGAGCCCCCAAACTCAAAGGAAACAAAATGGAATGGTTAATCTCGCTCGCACAAATTGGATTTTTGGTTCTCTATATTGCAAGCAGCGTCTATACCCTTTATGCAATCAAAGCCTATCCAGAAGTCTTTAGCAACAACACGGATGAAGACAAGTACAAACTGGTATTGACCGGATTCCTAAGTGTAGGATTTGTCATCTTTGCTTGTTACTCAAATCGAAATAAATTGAAATCAACCTAACGTTCAACTCGTAAACATGCGAGTTTTTTGTTACAAAAAAACAGTCTTATTAGACTGCCACCTCGACTGAACTGCCAAGGCTGTGTGTTTCACAATAATATCCTTCCGGAGCCATGAGAATCGCCTCTCCGCCGTAAATTTCCCCATCACAGGTATAAGATAGACTTATCTTCCACCGGCACCAGGAAGTCTTGGTCCAATTGATCTTCAACGCCTTTTCAACGAATTCAAACTCACCATTCCAAAAAATCGGAAACGGCGAATGAAGATCTGAATTTACAACCAGCTGCGCCAACATGGCATACAGGTATCCCCAGAAATTTCTCATCACCGGTCATCCATCCTTGATTTTGATTGTTGTCAATACTACATAACAGTATATCATAAATAGTATCATATGTAAACAAGATGCAAAAAAACAACACTTTGTGTTGCTTAATTTACAATAATTTCTCCCTGGGTGTTTCCACTTTCGAGATATCCAGGAATAACATCCACGCCATATCTCTCCAGCCATTCATTCAAACGATGAATATGGAGCAGCGTTGGAGCATTACTCTCTGTCGTCGAAATCGTGCGAAGAGCATCAGTGACAAAGAGCACATCCATTCCAGCGTTAATCAATTCACGGATACTATCATCATGAATTGCTCGGGCCTCATCACTAAGCCAATCTTGATCACCATACCAACAAACCACCATCAAATCATAATTATCGAGCATATAATCAACATAGGTATAGTCTTGAGTAAAATAACCAAGATATGTTGGCCGAAAAGTTCGGTCAAAGCCCAGAAAAACATTTTCCGGAATTTGTTCAAATCTCAAAACATTATGTGCTGGACTACAAGCAGCTCCGCCAGTCAAATACACGTTAAATGTTTCAGCGGGATAGCGAAACTTTTTGAGCATAGTAATAACACTCGGGAGAACTTCAGTATCCCCCAGAACACCAACATGATCATCAGTCATAACAAATACCAACATACCATTGGCGTCATAAGCCCAAGCATTGGCTTTATACGGTTTAAAAAAACTAATGCCGGTATGAGCATTCAACTCCAACCCAAATGTACAGACTCCATTTTGACAAGGCTCGACAGCATCTGCCTCGGAACTGAGAACGTGATCATCGACACATGTCCCGTTGTCATCACAGTGACAACCAAATCCCGGGACAAAGAAATCATCAGTACACGGATCACCATCATCACATTGATTATGGTCAATCTCACCATCGCTGTCAGATCCCTGACTACTGGTCCAAAAATCAATCAACTGATTAAAATCCGGATATTCAGGCTGATCAATCTCAATTTTAGGCACATCAATCGGCGGTACATCAAAATTACAAGCAGCAACCAAAGCCACGCAAATCAGCAAGAAACACTGCCGGAACGTTTTCATATTGCCCTCCCTAGGTGATTAACTACATATTTTATCATATAACTAATATGTTGTCAAGTATCCACAAACTCACCATTGACTTTAATTTTTAGATTTGATATAATTGTGATTGTCGACTGTCGACGCAGACCACCACTGGAGGAGGAAAAGATGCGACTCAAGTTTCTTACTATCGCCATTCTAAGCTTTGTGTTTTTAAGTTGCTCATCGGTTAAGACACAAGTTCAAGACCACAAGTATGGCCCAGAAACAGTCCAGGCCTATTCGGACATTCCGTTCATGCAATCAGGTCAGTCAGAATCAGAAAAATGTATCTGGTACTCGGCCCCAGATTTTGATCTCAAGCTCACATTCCTGTTCCAGGAATACATTATGGAATATGGCTCGACTTCAAACTGCGGTAACATCATTCGCCTAAAGTTCTACCCAGACGTCTTTGCGACCTGCAAAGTTCTTCATGGTAGAACTGAAGTCCAGTGGCCACGAACTCGCATTGAATTGATCAATTGTGGTGCCGAACGATTGGCCGTACAACCAGCGATTCCGCCGGATTATACTCCGAGGATTGTCATCAATCCCACCTGGAAACTCATTTCCCAAAAGTAAAACCTACTAACACGTAGGTTTTTTTGTATAATGATAAAACCGCCTTTTTTATTCGTAGTATAAATAACCATTAAACCTGCCCTGAGCAAGTCGCAGAATTACAACGCGTCGAAGGGTAGATTCGTAATACAAAAATGACTCGTATTTACGAGCCATCACCAACCAATTTTATTAACCATTTAATTTTCCAAACATTTGCAATGATCGGCAAAGACAACACTGAGACAAACCACACAAGCGCAGTCATTACTAACAAAATGATCCAAGGGATAAAATGCGATAGCCATCCAGCTTGAATCATAAAAATCACCAAAGCTACAAAATTGGTCCACAATGCCAACAACAAAAGACTCATAAAAACAGAAAACATCTTATCTTTGCGTGTAGTCATCAATGCCTCCAGTCAGGTGTGATATGATAACCAACAATCATATCAATAAATTCAGTTTTTGTCAACCTATTTTTTCATCAAATGATCAACCAAGGCCCCAGCAATGTCAACCTGGCACAACTTGGCTGTACTGGCAAAGTAAAATGGAGCATTTACTTCGGCAATATAAGCATCACCTTGATCATCAATCAAAATATCAACACCACCAAAATCAATCCCCATTGAGGCCACCGCTTCAATCGCTATTGCTTTCAAGTCAGGTTCACAATCACAAGCTTCTGACTTTCTTAGGCGAGAATCACCGGAATTTGAACGAAAGTCATTTGGTGCCAGCCAATTTTGATGACAAGCCAATACTTCATCACCCAACACCGCCAATCGATATTGTTTTTCATGTTTGATAAATTTACGAATCATCAGATTTGTACTACCATCTTCCGCTTCAAATCTGGATTCTAGCTCTTTTTCATTTTCAATCTTTGACACACCTCGACCGTGACTCAATCCCTCTTTCTTGAAAATTACCGGATAACCATCTAGTAGTTCCACAGCCTTTTTCAAATCTTCAAACCTTTGTGGCATCTGTACTATTGTCGGGATCACAGGCAACCCAACTTTTAGATTGTGATAATAACACGATCCTCGATTAAAATAAGCTAATTGATTATCATGATAAATAGTTTTACATTTTTCATTTATTAACAACTTTTCCAACTTTCGTGACTTCACACCTGATGTAATCCGAAAAACAATATCCTCTTCTGATAATTCTGGGAATGAAAGAAAATCAAACTTTTCAACATTAACTTCATTAAAAGCAATTTTTCCTTTTTTACAGGCATCTTTTATTGCATCAATAGTTGCACGATTACTGGCAAAACGATCATGTTCAATCAATCCATAAAATTCCATAGACTTAAAATTAATTCAATGATTATATCCTAACACATTAAAACATAAAAACAAAAAAACAGCCAGTATTACCAGCTGCCAATAATTCGTATATTCGCTAATTCGTTCTCAATCAAAATCCAATCTAAACTCATAACCATGTCGCTTAAATCCCAGCCTTTCATACCAAGCATGGACCTTGGGTCTAGAAAAACGACTGGTATCTACCAATTTATAGCACTTCCCCCGAGCCAAACCAATTATCTCCTGAACTAACTTTGTGCCAATCCCCTGTCCCTTAAAAGCATCGTCAACTTCAACGTCCTCCAAAAAACCCGCCGGACGATCATGAAGCTCATTTGGCATGACAACCAGAGTAGCTCTCCCAACGACACGACCATCGACTTCTACCGTCAGTTTGAATGCCTGACAAGTGAATTCTGTTTGGACCATCTTCATGTCACGACTTCCTTATCCTGAATGGCAAACTTCATCCCAAACGCCTTAACCTTGAGCCGAGATACATTCATGAATTGGCTCCTGTTCTTCCAGTCTTCTTCGGTGTGCCAAGACTGCTTCAATTTTCTTTATATCGAGCAAAGCATTTTTAGCTTGTTCTCTGTCATCATCTGACCAATCAAGTGCTCGTTCAATATCATCAGCACTACACCATCTTCGATATAACACCTGTAATCGATATCTTGCTTGGACTAAAAATTTGGAAGAATATGAATCAAAATTACCCATACTGTCCTCCTCCCAGTTGTAGTGAAATTAACTTACCAAATTACACTATTTCCGTCAAACAAAAAGTAGCTCTGATTAAAGCTACCGATCCATGTAGAACCTGATCCCAACGCTGCCACTGCATCAGCGGTCGCGCACCCTTGAAAAGATACTTCCGTCGATCTTTATTGTCCTTGTAAGCACACCTATCAGTGGTCTGATTGACGACAACAATCTCGTCTTCATTTTCCTCGATCCGAATTCGGTTGCCACGCTTGTCAACGACAAACACCTCGCCCATCCCACCATGTGTAACTGCCAGATTCGACATACGTTCCTTCTGTGGCTTAGCGGCCCAGTGTACGATAAAGCAGATCCATCACCATATCAAGAATCTTATCATCAGATGTCAAAACACAGGTTCATGATCAGTTCGATCAAAACCAAATTCTGATTGTCAATAATGATTGGAAATTGTCGAAGTTTGTTTGTAGTCAGATCAAAAATTCCATCCGGAAAACAAGCCAGCAATCAGACATAAAAATGCATCCGTTTTTCAACCGCCCTGACAGAAACCGGTTTATCATCAAATACCAAGGAATGAAACTTACTCAATCGAATTTGTCTTCTGGGCATCTCGTCCTCATTGCTAGTCCACTCCATCCAATCTGCTCTTTTCAACCAATCCCAATCAAAGGGAGACCAATCATCTGATTTCTCAAAGCAACACTTCCAACTGTGAACAGACGGTGCTGGCTTGTTATCATATGCCGCACACAAGAGAGCCTTTGCTTCATCCATGCTAGTAGCTTTGACCGCAGCGCCATATTTCTTCTTGCAGTCTTCTTCTCCGAGAATCCAAGCAGGATAGACTCGCTGAAAAGTACCATAATGATCTTGATGGAACCATACCAACCAGTACTTTCTGATTTTCTTACTCATGTTTCACCTCAATTTTGGGGTTTTGAACCATAAATTATATCACGCGAACCAAACATTGTCAATATTTGTGTGTAATGTGCCGACACATATGGCGGTTTTTGCCCAAGACTGTATAATCTTGGTATATGGCAATATCTATGGCAAAAACAAT
>PFAP01000023.1 GCA_002773615.1 Candidatus Falkowbacteria bacterium CG10_big_fil_rev_8_21_14_0_10_39_11 | reverse complement strand
TCATATTGCCTAAAATATATAAATAATGGTTTATTTATTATATTTTAGCCTCCCAAAGTGTAAACCCCTTTGCTGCAATGTTAACAATATTTCACTAAAAATAGCCTCAGATCGGTACTTCGACTATGATCTTGGCTATCGCCATGGTCGCTATTGACTTGCCCAGTCAGATCTACAAGAACTACAAGAAGGAATAATCTGGACTTAGCTTTTTTCTTAGCGCTCTACCTTTGGCTGTCTACATCAGTCGTTTGATCTATTCGATCACGATCAAAGCTTGGTTCATTGTCATTCCCGATTCAGTCGGCATTGTCTTTTGCGCCATTTTGTTTATTCAGTATTTCCAATATCGAAACACGACAGACAGATAAAACCACGGTGGCCTCATGAACCGCGATCCGAATGGAATCATCCCCCTGACCGCAGATCCCCATAAATTAATTTTACGATTTTGCTCTACTATCGATCAAATATGCTCTCAACTTTGCAACAAATTTCAATTCATCTTTCTTGGTCCGTTGTTGTTTCAAGTTCCAAGCTTCATGTATCAAATGATTTGGATCTTTTACTGATTTAGTTATTTCTGCGAATGAATGTCTAGGTTTGATACCTTTCAATTCCAGCTCACCTTCAACCAACCAAAAAAATTCTTTGAGCAAAGGATCAAAATCAATCTTCTCTGCTTCAAAATAAGGAATATAACCATTTTTTATGACTTCAACTTCATCTCGATAAACATCTTCATTGCTACGAATTGGAAACTCCAAAGGATTAAGCGGTTTGCCATAAACCAATCTGCACTCTTCAAGCATTTTTAACATTCGGTCAGGCTTGGCCCGCAAATCAACCGGCATATCAAATTTTGTATGCAATTTATTATCTTCCAACTCGCCAATCGAGAGCGGAACCGTGCAAACTGGATAAAGATCCGGCCCATTGACACCAAAAACATCAGCTTGATACTGATCGCTGAGTACAATTGGTACCATATCCACGTCACTGCCCGATTTCATTTCCCGACGAACAAAACTTCCTTTGATGTATATAGCCACCAACTGATCTTTGGGTACGGCTTTGATCACTTTATCTCAGCCAATTTCAACTTCTCGATCGCTTGCCGCTCCAAATCATTAACATCAGTCCAAGACTCCCAAAAATTATAATTTCCCCTTAATTTTTCTTTCATACAATCTATTTATTAAAATATAGAACCAATCCAACAATCACCGCTATAACTACAACTGAAATCACAATCACCAAAACCTTGGCGACAGGACTATTTGTTTCCGCAGAAAATTTTTTTTCAGTTTTTATTATTTTTTCCATAAATTTATCTTATCTTTTTAATTTTTACAATCACTGGATTTTTGAATGATAATTTACTGCCAGTTACTTGAATCTCACCTTTTTTCATCGCTTTGCGTACAATTTTATTCACTTTCCAATTGCCAACAATCCAAAAAACCAGGAACACAACAAAAGCTCCAAGCAATCCATATTGCCAGACATAGCCAAAATCAAAAAATGTCAGTCCAAAAACTACCAACAAAACAATATAAAATAAAGGCTGGTTTTTGTAAGTAATAATTTGCTCAGTTTCATTTTCTTTTTGTTCGTAAAAAAACGGCATAATAAATAAGTCAATAATTAATATTATCGAGGCATAATCGATGAGTGATGATGCATAATTTTCCATTGATTTTTGTCATCCTTTTTCCAACAATACGTAAACCTTGCCTCAACAACGGATCGATCATTTGCCGGTCCCACTTTAAAATTGTATCTCCCAGAATGAAGGTAGCAATCATCAGCCAATGTTTGAATCGCCTCTTCTACAATCTCACCAACGGGATTTTTTTCGAGAAAATGATGAAAATAATCTTCAGCACCGTCAATTCCGGTTTTAAAATCAGGTGACAATGTAGGTAAAAAAGTATTGTCGGGGAAATACAGCTCTGCTACGACTTTGGCATCTCCGGTTTTGAGAGCATCATTCCAGCGTGAAAAATTTTCATGGGCAATTTGTTCAAATTGCTTCGACTCTTGCCCTGGGACCATCTCTTCATTCATATGATTTTTGTATTTAATTATTTTTTTCAGTTTTCTTTTAATCGTAAAAAAATGGCACATTTTAAATTAATTTATTTTTACTTGTCATTCTGAACTTGTTTCAGAATATAAAAACCCAACCACCTATTCACTATACCCTGAAATAAATTCAGGGTGACAAATTAGTATTTAATCATTATCCTTCTTATCCTCCTTCGGCCGCATCAGTGGGAACAAAACCACGTCTCGGAGATTTTCTTGACACGTAAGAATAGCCAACATCCGATCAACACCCATACCCCAACCGGATATCGGCGGCATTCCGTGTTTCATGGCAGTAATATACTCTGGATCACCTTCCATGGTCTCATCATCACCAGATTCTTTTAATTCTGACTGCTGTTTAAACCGCTCTTCCTGATCCAACGGATCAACCAGCTCAGAGTAAGCCTTGATAATCTCCCAACCATTAATCACCAACTGAAACTGATCTACAATATTAGAATCATCATCATTTCGTCTTGCTAGTGGCTGTAATTCAATCGGGTAATAATACAAGAATGCCGGTCCAACAATTTTGGGTCTTGAAATCTTTTTATATAAATTATCAACCAAGGAAGCAAAACCCATTTCATCCATATCTTCAATTTCCAATTTTTGTTTTTTGATTAAAGCCAACAACTCATCCCGATCACGAACTTTGGTAATGTCAATACCAGAATCTTTCTTGATCAAGTCAACATAATTGATCCTTTTAAACGGTGTGCTAAAATCAACTTCTTTATCTTGACCATCACGATCTTTGATCGTTAATTTTCGAGGTAGATTTAATTTTTCAAACAAATAATCAATCATCTCTTCAGTAAACTTCATATTGTCCTCAAAATTCCAGTATGCACAATAATGCTCCAAATGTGTGTGCTCAGGCAAATGAGACGGATCGTGACCTTCATTTCGGAAAGCTTTACCTAACTCAAAAACCTTGTCAAAACCACCAACAATCAATTCCTTTAATGGCAACTCGTGAGAAATACGCAATACCACATCAATATCGAGCGCATTATTATGAGTTTTATACGGAGTTGCATGGGCACCGGTGGCTGAATGCAGTAAAGTTTGAGTTTCGACTTCATAAAAACCCTTTTGCCAATAAAATTCACGCAAATTTTTGATAAAATTACTTCGAAACTGAAATCGCTCCATTGATTCACGATTAGCGATCAAATCCAAATATCGCTGTCGATAAGCCACCTCTCGATCTTTGAGTCCATGCCATTTTTCCGGCATTGGCAGCAATGCTTTGCCCAGGAAAGTCCATCGTTTGACCAAAAGTGACACTTCGCCTTTTTTGGTGACAAAAATTTCACCTTCAACTCCGACATGATCTCCGAGATCGATATTTTTTATAAAAAGCTTGTATTGATCGTCTCCAACTTCATCTTTTTTAAACACTACTTGGAATTTTCCAGTACCGTCTTGCAAATGAACAAAGGTAATCTTGCCCATGTCACGGAACATGACCAAACGACCAGCTGTACTGAGCTTGGTCCCCTCTTTTAATTCCAAACAATCATTCAAATCATATTGCTTGTCAAATTTTTCCGGATATGGCTGCAAACCCACTTCTTTTAGTCGGTTTAATTTTTCCATTCTAATTTTTTCTTCATTGTGTTGTTCTGCCATAAAATTATAAGTAAAAGATATAATATTTAATTTAACTGATTATACACTAATTGACACCAATCTTAACTTTTGACCAATTTTAATAAATGTTTTCTTGACTCCAAATCGCTTTATAAACCTAAAAACCTTGAAAACAAAATCTCTAAGAGTTTTAAGTGGATGACGCTTGAGATAATTTATTCTAATCTTCTTTTCTGCGTCCAATCGCACCTGACGCAAATCCTCTGTCGGGAAACTGGTAAAATTTACGGTAAAGCCCTTTGCATCCGCATATAACCACCATCCAACTGTTCAAGTACCACCGCTTCGTCTGTAATCAAACCTTTCTCTTTACACCACGTCCAGAGATAAGTACCAGGTAACGGAGTAGTGGGACACAACTCGGTTCCCGGGTGATCAATAGCAGTAAAAAAATCAACAGTTTCTTGCAAAGTATATCTATCCTCTCCGGGATAACCAAACATCATCTGAATGATCGGCTCCAGGCCGACTTCCTCGGTCATTTTGATCGCTTCGATTGCCTGTTTAACCAAAGTATTCTTGTTCATCTCTCGCAAAATTTTCTGACTGCCAGATTCAACCCCATAACCAACGGCTCGGCAACCAGAATCTTTCATCATCAAAAGTAATTCTCGATCAACCAGATTAACTCTACCTTGGCAACTCCATTCCACGTTCAAAGGCTTAATTTTTTCACAAAGTTCGACCACCCTCTGCCGGCTTATCACCAAACATTCGTCAGTAAAAAAGACTCCCTCTATCTGATACTTTTCCTTGAGCATTTTTATTTCTGAAATCACATCATCAATCGATCGCAACCTGACACCAGAAAATGATTTGGAACAAAATCGACAATTGAAAGGACACCCTCGACCGGTACTAATATTAATCGTTCGTCTTTTACCCTTCACCCCAATCACATTGATGGTATCAATATACAAGTCAACCGGGAACAAGTGGTATGGTACTGAGGGTGTATTTTTCAAATCACTAATATATTCTCGACTCTTGTTAACCACAATTTCATCACCACGTTTAAAGGCGATCCCAGAGACGTTTTCATAATCATTTATATTAGCTAATAACTCCTTGACGGTAAGCTCCCCCTCACCAACAACACAAACATCCACATCAGTATTATGGAGCACCTCATTGTAATTATAACTCGCCAGCACCCAACCAAGAATTATCTTCGTTTCTGAATTGATTTTCTTTAATTCGAATGTTAACCATTTCACGTAATTGTATTGCGTACTCATGGTGCTAATACCAACCATATCGAATTTCATGTTAACTAATTTTTCAAGCACCTCATCTTTTCCAATATCATACGCGTTGATATCAAATATCTCGACTTCATGCCCGGCTTCGATTAAAGCACCAGCTATATATCCCATTCCAATCGGGAAAAAGGCGGCACTCCGACTGTGGCCATCATAATGATTCGTTGGTTGTATCAATAAAACCTTCATTTATTTATTTTGTTTGATTTACAAATTTAATTACAAACCCAATTCATCCGCAATTTCTTTTAACGCCTTTAGAGACAACTCAATAAACTCTTCGAGTGACATTTCTAATTCTTCACATTCACGAATAACATCTCGATTGACCCTGGCAGAAAAACTCTTATCCTTAAATTTCTTTTTTACAGATTTAACTTCAACGCTGGACAATTTTTTGTCCGGTCGAACCAAAGCTGTAGCCACAATCAAACCAGTAATCGTTTCAGCTGCGGCCAACGCATGTTCAAACTTAGTTTGACGGTTGCTCTCGGGAAAATGTTTAGTAAAACCACCAACATGAGACACAATAACTTGAATCAGCTCATCAGAAACTCCTTCATCCTTCAAAATTTCCTGCATTTTGATTCCATGCTGCTCTTCATCATCAGCCACGAGCTCCCAATCTATGTCGTGAAGCAAACCCGCAATCCCCCACAGCTCTTCGTCTTCATTCAAATGTCGTGCCAAAGCCCGCATTATCACCTCTGATTCTCGACAATGCTTCACATTATTCTCTTCCTTAATGTATTTTAACAGAATTTCCCTCGCTTGATCAATTGTCACTCCTGCATTCATAATATTATAATATACAATATGTAATTAATTACCAGTTGTTCCCAACTAGTGCCCTAGTTTTGTAAAAAAATTTAACACTATTCAATTTTATAATATCTTAATTCTACCCAAATTTCACTCAAAAGTCAAAAAAAGCCGCATTTTAACACGGCTTAACTGTCAGGCCATTGTCCTGACAGAGCTGATCAATTGTCTTTATCCTGAGCTCCCACAAAACCCCTTGCAAAAATCCAAACCTAATTAAGGCCTCATCTCGATCAATTTTTAGCAGTTGCCGAACTCGTTGAATCATGTCATAACAATGAGCTAATGTTGATTTTTTTGACCTTGGGAAATTGCACTTGGGCGCTTTCAATGGTTCAATTTCTTTCCGACGTAAAAAAACTTCATACTCATCTAAAACCTTCAATATTCTGTCATCAGTCATAGTGACCTCCGCAGGAAGTTATATATTAAGTTTAATATGAATAAACCAAAAACACAACTACTACACAAAAAACCGCCCTCTCAGACGGATTTTTTTATTTTACTTCGATAATTTTGAAAGTGACTGTACCTTTGGGAATTTTTACTGCGACAACATCTCCGGCCTCTTTGCCCAAAAAGGCTCCGCCCATTGGAGACTCATTGGAAATACGCCCAGCCAATGGATCAGCTTCATTGTATCCAACAATGGTAAAATCTTTTTTGTTACCCTTATCGTCTTCAACTGAAAAACTTGATCCAATACCAATTTGTGCCCCAACCGTTGCTTCTTGTACAATAGCTGTTTTTAAAATGTTTTCAATTTCAACCACACGTGCATTCGCCAATCCCTGTTGATCTTTGGCGTCATGATACTCAGCATTTTCTGACAAATCCCCCATTTCTTTGGCTTTTTCGATTTTATCAGTAATATCCGGTAACCTTACTTCTTTCAAATCCTTGAGCTCGGCTTTGATCTTCTCCAAACCCTCAGGAGTTAAAATCTTTGAATTCATACTTTTTTATTAATAACAAATAGTACACAAATTTACATTTCAATTATTAGTAAATTCACGACATTCGTATATGGGTAGTTAATTAAAAAACCGCCTGTTCTCACACATTACTTCAGGAGGTTAATGTATGCATATTATACCAAATAATTAATCTAAAATCAACAATTTCGCTTTTTTTCTCTATTTTTAGTAAAACTGACCTACTTTGTTTTTTTTATTCATGATTAATTATTAATTATTATTTCTTATACTCACTATAATACCAACGATAAAAATCTCTAGCAATTGGAGCCGCAACCGTACTACCCTCTTCTCCCTCTTCAATCAATATAGTGATTACCAATTCCGGATTTTCATATGGAGCAAAAGAAGTAAACCACGCATGCGGGATATCATCTTCCCCGCCCCATTGAGCTGTACCGGTTTTAGCGGCAGCCGAGACCGGCAAACCACTCAGAGATCGCGAACTACCGTCGGTCACAGACTGTCTCATACCCTGACGAACTATTTCAATATTTTTTTGATCAATAAAATTTGTTCGAATAATCTCAGGTACCACTTCAATCTGCTCTCCAGTTTCAGCATTAACCATAGCATGCACCATTCGTGGCCGATACAAAGTTCCGCCATTGGCGATTGCCGAAGTAAAGTTGAGTATTTGCAGTGGAGTGACCAATACATCACCTTGCCCAATAGCCATATGATAAGTATCACCGATATACCACGATTCATCCTTGACCAATCTTTTCCAATCTTCATCTGGCAAAAAACCTTCTCTCTCACCAGGCAGATCTATGCCGGTTCGATTATTGAACCCAAACAACTCCCCATATTTTTTTATTTTTTTATTACCCAAACCTTCAAATTCATTATAACCGCCACCAATAATATAAAAAAATGTATTTACTGAATCAGCCAACGCTTTTTTAACATTGGTTACGCCATGACCGCCAGCCCGCCAATCAGGGAAAAACCACTCATAAATCCGAATACCACCCGTACTCAAAAAAGTCGTTGAAGCCGTAATAATACCTTCTTGTAAAGCAGCCGCTGCCACAGCCGGCTTGAACGTGGATCCGGACGGATATTCACCACTAATAGCTCGATTGAATAATGGCTTATTTTCATCCTCGAGTAAAACTTGGTATTGTTCTGATGATATACCTTGAGCAAACACATTGTTATTATAACTGGGCAAAGATACCATTGCCAAAACTTCTCCATTTCGCGGGTCTTGAACCAAACCAACACCCTTGGTCAAATTTTTTTCTACCAATTTACTGCGAATCAACTCTTCAAGTTTGCTTTGCATGTTGTGATCTATAGACAAAATAATATTCTGACCTTTGACAATATCATCTTGAGCAATAATTTTCTTTTCCTTCCCCATTGAATCCACCTCAATCTGCTTACGACCATAAACACCACGAAGCAAATCCTCATAAGCTTTTTCAACCCCACTCTTACCAATCACATCATTAAACAAATATCCATTTGCTTCCAAGTTGGTATATTCATCTTGATTCACTTTACCGACATAACCAAGCAAATGAGACAAACTATTATGCCAATAATCTTCATTATGGTCACTGGCAAGCAAATATTCTCGTTGATGAGTGATTCCAATCGACACACCCGCCATATCCGTACTGGCCAACCTCAGCCTTACAGCATTATCATATTCAATAGAATCAACGACCGCATGCGGCTGATAATATTCCTTACGTTGAGGAGTCAAGCTGAGCACTTTATCAAACGTTGCCAAAACTTTTTCATTGTGAAAATATTGTTCCAAAAGATTTTTCATTTCTGTCTTTTTGTCCTCATCGTGGGGGAAGTCAACTGGAGTGATAAATAAAGAAAAGTTCGCTATATTACGAACCAAAGGAATCTCGTTCCGATCATAAACAATACCTCTTGGTGCTTGTAAATAATAAACTCGAATTCGGTTATTCTCAGCCATATTCAAATATTCATCAACCTTTATCACTTGCAAAAAAGCACTCCGAACAAAAAGGGCAAACACACCCAAGAATAAAACCGCTAAAAACATCGACAGTTTTCTTTTTGACAAGGTAATACCAAAATAATGAGCATCATCACCCCGCCCCTGAATATATGCTTCCTCAACCCAAAAATCTTGTTTATATGAATGCAGACGTTTATCTTTGATTCCAACGTCTCCAAGAAAAAACAACTCTTCCTGCGGGCGACTATCTTCTTGTGGCTCATTATCTTTCATACTAATCACGTAAAATCACTGATTTAAAGTTATTACTAAAAAAATATGAACTTAAAAACAAAATTGTTCCAGCGATAAAATTGACAAACAATAGTGTAGCCAAGTATCCACCAATCATACTTGGACTCCAACTAAACAAATAAAAATCACTATTTGTTACCATTGTTTGTAACCCGTAGATTCCCTTGATCAACACATTGTAAACCAACACTGATAACAAAATCATGGAAATAAATGAATAGTATGATTTATTGGTGAATAATCTAGAAAAAATACTATCCATAAAAAATATTGTCACCACCAAACAAAAAGTAATACTTGGCATCAAAATTAAATGATATAAATCCATTATTGGTCCTATGATTAGACTCAGAGCCAAGGCGGTATTAAATCCTTTGGTTAAATAAATCAAAGTCAAAATTAACAAAAAAACATTAATCATCTTCACCCAACCTCCAGTCTGCGGTAGGATTGACAACTCAATCAAAACAATAAAAAGTATTAGCAAAAAATATTTTAATCCTTTAAAAATCATAGCGCTATCGGCTAGTTATTACACTAACAATACTTAATTTTGTAAAATCAATTGGCAGCTTGATTGTCGCCGTTTTAAAAATATCTTCATCCGATCCGAATATTTTCTCCACATTACCAATGACTAACCCACGGGGAATTTTCTCTTCTAAACCAGAAGTCACCACCAAAACACCAGTTGCCAAGCCTTCATTCTCCGGAATCAACTCCATCTTTACCCCCAGACCGAACTCCCCTTGAGCTACTCCCACCGTTCCAGCTTCATTATATACCGTCGCCGCCAATTGAGAATTATGATCGTTGAGCAACCGGACAATCGCTGCATAATCATAGACTTCCGTTACCTTACCAACTATAATTCCATCGTTGGTAATGACCGGCATATCTTTTTCAATATTATGCTTTGCTCCTCGATCAATAATTATAGTTTGAGCGTTATCATCTTGTCCGGCCCCGATAACATGTGCCACTTGCAATTGCCATTCATTATTCTCAACCAAATCCAACTGTTGTCGCAAATAATCAACCTCTTCTTTCAACAACCGAAACTTATTTTGTTCCACCAAATCATTCAAATGCTGCTCACGCAATTCATCAATTTGTGTTTGCAACTCTTGACCGGACTGCCAATTATCATAAACACCGCGAATCGATTGTGAGACACCGTACACCCCACTCTGAAATGGTCGGACCACCACCATTACCAAGTTTTCCACCGGTCTGAGCACTCCCAAATAATGAAAGACAAAAACCAGCACGACAATAAGTAGTGCTGCAATCGATAATTTTGCTTTTCTTGGCGTTACAGCCATAAATTATTATTATCTCACCATTTTTTCTTCGTTCGCGGATGGGAGCAGGATCTCTTTGAGCAAACTGTCATCATCAAGCAGGGTAGTCAAACCACGGATAGTACTGGTCGCCGGGTCGTCCGCCACTCGCACTGGGACTTCCGCTGCTTTGGCAATAGCCTGATCCAAACCTTTGAGTTGAGCTCCGCCACCGGTCAGGACAATCCCCCGCTCATAGATATCAGCGACTAATTCTGGCGGTGTGGTTTCCAGTGTGGCCTTGATATGATCAATCAAAGTCAAAACTGACTTGGAAATTGCATCCCGAATCTGATAATCCGTCACAATAATCTCTCTCGGCAAACCGGAAATCAAATCCCTGCCACGCATTTCCATTTTTAATTCCTCATTAAGTTCAAAGGCCGATCCGATTTTTATTTTTATATTTTCAGCGATTCGCTGACCAATCAGCAAATTAAAATGACCGCGGGCATATTGTACAATATCATTGTCCAATTCCTTCCCCGCCCCATTAACAGTACGCCAGTTCACTACCCCATTGAGTGAAATCACAGCAATTTCCGTCTTACCACCACCAAGATTAACAATCATGCTGCCTGAAGCATCCTGAATCGGCAACCGAGCGCCAATAGCGGCCGCCATGATCTCTTCGACCAAATAAACCTTACCAGCGCCTGCAGACAATGACGCATCCTCAACCGCCTTCTTCTCCACTTCAGTCACATCAAGCGGAATACCGATTACCACACTTGGTCGCCCGGTTAGGTTGATATTCTCCATGAACAATTTATCAATAAAATACTTCAAAAACTTTTCAGTCACCTCAAAATCAGAGATAATTCCATTAACCAGTGGATAAGCCAATGTAATAAATCGTGGATTTTTTCCAATCATCTTTTGGGCATCCTCACCAACGGCCAAAATTTGATCGGTTTTATTATTAATCGCCACAATAGACGGCTCCTTCATCACAATACCTTTATCTTGGATACTAAGAATTGTCTTGGACGTACCAAGATCAATTCCCACCTTTTTTGATAATTTACTGAAAAAATTTTTAAACATGTGTAGTTAGATAAGCCTCCAATTTTTTTATTGACACCAATTCAGTTTCTTTGGTTTTTCGGTTAACAAATTCAACACTATCTTGATCCAAAGTTTTTTCACTAACAACTATTCGAAATGGTATACCAATCAAATCAGAATCTGCAAATTTTTGTCCAGCTCGGGCATCTGGTCGATCATCATAGAGCACATCATAGCCAGCCACTCCCAATTTTTCATATAATTCGTCAGCTGCCTTTATGTTTTCACGAAGCAATGAAACCAAGTGAAGATCAAACGGCGCCACCTCCCGATTGGTCCAAACAATACCTCTGTCATCAGCAAATTTTTCGACTAAAACTCCCATTAACCGAGTAATACCAATGCCATATGAGCCCAACCAAACTGGGGTTTTCGTCCCTGCTTCATCTGTATAGTAAAGGCCTAGTTGTTCTGACTTAGCAGTTCCAAAATTAAAAATATTACCGACCTCTGCTGTTTTTACCTCTTGCAAATCATTTCTGGCAATGCCCAACTCCTGCAAAGTTTTATCATTTAAAACTTCTTCGTTAATAGCAATGCTTTTATCTTGATTCAAATAAATTGTATCCTCACCTGTTTCAACAACAGTCTGGAACTCATGGCTAAATTCAGTAAAAGCTCCGCCCGAAGCAAATGTCACGTAAGTATCATCTCCCAGTCCAACCCGATCAAAAACCTTTTTATAAGCTTCAATCGCTCCATTATAAAATTCAGTATGATCTTCTTTTCCCAAATTAAAAGAATACATATCTTTCATTACAAATTCCCGTCCTCGCATAAGGCCAGACTTAGCTCTTTTTTCATTCCTCATTTTAGTTTGAAATTGATAGACATAAACCGGTAAATCTCGGTAACTAGAAATATGATTCTTGATCATATCACACATTGGTTCTTCATGGGACCAACCAAAACCAACTTCATTACCTGAAACTAACTCTGACTTAAACCAAACATCAACCATATTATCATCCCAGCGATCAGTCTTTTCCCACAGCTCTTTTCTCTGCAAGGCAGTCATAATCAACTCTACACCTCCAATTTTATTCATTTCTTGTCTAACAATTTCTTTAATTTTTTCAACGACCATAAGACCCAGCGGCAATAAATCATAAGCGCCTGCCATTTCTTTGTGAATATAACCAGCTCTCAATAAAAACTGAGCATTTTTACTAACCTCCTCCTTGGCCACATCCTTAGTTGTCTTAGTAAAAAGTTGTGATTGCCGCATATTTTTTTATAATAAATTGAAAATAATTATCAAGGTCATCATATCATAAACCTAAATTTATTACAACTGAGTTTTCCACTTAAATAAAACAAAAAACGCGGTTAAACCGCAATTTTTCAACAAAATTATCAGTTCCGCCGACCCCGTTTGTGCGTAATAAAATACAATTCAACAAAAACTGCAATCATCAGGAGCAAAAGCATTGTCCACCACCACAACACATCAAAGCTTTGAAAGATCAATGTCAAAATCACTAACACTGATAACAATATCGCTTGTCTTGAAGCCAGATTGAGTTGTTTATACCACAAACCATTCTTTTGCCATACAAATCGAACCGAAAACCCCAATAATGAAAAAGTCCCAAACAACGCAATCAGTAAACTTAAGTAAAATAAGACAAACCCCAAAAAGGCTGTCGTTTCCGGACTGATCATAAACAAAACAAAAAACCAAGCAACCCATGAGAGACCAGTGCACATCGCAATTAAGATTAAATAACTCCTAAGTGACATAAAAATAAATTATTCTCCGCCGAAGGACGGATTCGTCCGATGGCGAATAAGCTCAAATTATATAACCTAACTGTTTCTGACAATTCTACAAAAATCACTCTGAAAAATTTTACCCGAGATCTGATATTTATTACCAGAATTATAACATAAATTTTATATGAGTAATAGTATTTTCGCCGAATTTCTCATTAACCGTCACCAGCAACAACTTTTCTCTGAGTTTTATCTCATTGGCCGCTACGCTGGACATACAAGCAATAGTCAAAAGATCATTTTTGAGTGACATGGCTTTGGCTTCAGTCTTCATCATCTCACCCCACTCTGCTACAAACCAACTGTTAACAAACTCAACTACCATTGAAGCCTCCACGCTTTTCATCAGCCCGGTTTTTTTGACGTATTTTGATAATATATCTGAAAATAGTTGCATATATATCATTTATACACAAAAACACTAAAAAAAGAAAGATCAGTACCGATAAAACATGGGGATCCAAAACCATATGTCATTGATAAATTCATAACCAATTTATATCTGGTAGATCAAAAAAGAAGCCATCTTAGACTTCTTACGTTCCAAACAATTTTAACTGTTCTGGCGCCCTGACTCCACGCGCTCGATCATGAATCGTCAAGAGCATTTTTCTCTTTTTGGCGAATGTTGCATATAGCAATGACTTGTCAAACACATGATCCATAGCCAAATAATAAATATAACCATCTTTGAAGCGCCCCACTCGACCCCGACGCTGAATCATGGTCGACTCTTCAAGCGGTAAAGAATAATTGATAATGGCATCCACAGATGGAATATCAATCCCTGCCTCCAAAATTGACGTACTAATCAAAATTGGTATTTCTTTATCTCTAAAAGCCTGAATTACTTCTTCATTTTTGGCTCTACCTCGTTTACTTGATTCAGAATGAATCACTCTGGCTTTACCCTCAAAAAATGGATATGTTTCCAAGGCCTGCAAAATTCCTTGCTGAGAATTTTTATCATTACAAAAAATAATCACCTGATGTTTTTGATACATTAGATGATAAAGCAAATCGATCAAATGAAGCAGTTTGGGATGTTTTTCATGAGTCACCAATTTCTTTTCTAGATCCCTCACAATCACTTGAAATCTGCCGTCAGTCACAATTCGCCATGAAGCCCGGATCTTTTGCTTGGCCTTGGATTCTTTCAAGAGTTTCTCATAAAATTTCCAAGCTGAAACATAATTTTCAGTCATCAGTACACTGAGGAAATGTCTAAGCTTAAAATATTCAGCGGCCTGAGTCAAAACTCGACGATTCAAAATCACTTCACCATTTTCATCAATAATATCCTGTCTTCTGGCTTGAGCAATAATTCTGTTCAATTCTTGAATAGACAAAATACGAATAGCCCCCTGAACATAACCAAGTTCACGAAGTAGCTTAAAAATATCTTCCAATTTAGTTTCAATAATATAAGCATAATACTTCAACTCTCTGGTAATCGTTACTATTCGCTTGAATTCATACTTGGGCCAAGAATGTTCACTCAATCCAGTCGACTCGGCCGATCGCACTACAAATTCAGACATTCGAAGATTGGCTAAAGCCCGATCAAATTCCTCATCATCCACCCCTGGAGTGGCTGACAAACCCAATCGAGTAATATTATTTTTGTGAGAAATGATAGCCAAATCAGTGTAGGCATAATTGTCACCGCCTTGATGAAACTCATCAAAAATAAACAAAGAATAATCTCCAATCTTTACTCTACCGTGCGCCAAGTCATTAACCATGGTTTCTGGCGTTGCAGAAACAAATTTTGCCTGCCGCCAAACTTCAGCCCGTTTATGTGGCGGGATGATTCCGGTAATCATTTGAACTTCACTGGCTTTAAGGTTAAAAAAATTCAATATTTGTCGATAATTTTGCCGAACCAAATTTGTATTTGGAGCAAAAAACACCACCTTGCCTTTGGCCAAAAATAAATCCGCTTCTTCAAAAGCCATAAGGGTTTTACCCGCTGCCGTCGGCAGCACTAGCGCCAAATTATGTCCCTTGTCAGACATTTCTTTGACCACTTCAACCTGAAATTGCCGTTTTTCAATCAATTCCCGCCGCAGCCACGTCATCCGAGCCTCCTGTTGTTTTGTAAAGAACTTATCGTATTCACATTATACCAAAAATTAACTTGAGTCAATTGATACAGAGATCCGGATTCGTAACAAAAAAAACAGCCTATTTAGACTGCTTAATAAAGCATTTTTTGATCGAGTTTTACAAACATCTTACGACAAAAATTGTAATGCGTCCTCATGTCACTTACCAGTAAGCCAGCAAGTTCAAGATTCACACTGGGTGACACGCGAATCCCACGTTCGTCATAAGCAACAATTACATCATCTCCATTCAAAATTTTGTGATAAAATGATGGCTCAACTGAACCTTGTTCATCCACATCAAAAATCAATGACGTTGTCGTCATATTTTGTTTATTTTCCAAATAACAAAAGAACATATCATCCCGATGGCAAACTTGAAAATGAAACGTCTCATCCTGAATTCCGAGACTACAACCAAACTTCTCGATAAACTCTTCACTTCCCGCAAACTCACGAACCAGCTCAGGATTTTCACTGTAAACAAAGGTCGCAACTAAGGTCTGTTTACTATAACTAAGAGCAAAAAGGACAAAGACAGCCATAGCCATCAACAAAAACGCACCTGTCACAATCCATTTTACAGTATTACTGGATCGCCTCGCACGTGTATTCTCCTGACGAGCTTCGGTGTTTTCTTCAAAAGCACGACTTCTTTCTTCATTTGGTCTGCGCTCAGCCATCGATCCCCCTCACTGTGGTTTTACTAGAACAATATATTATGACAAACAACGATTAATTTGTCAATCCGACACTCAGGCAACCACCATATATTCGAAGTATTCGCAATTAATTCGTGAATTGGTGGTCAAAAAAACAGCCTCTTTAGACTGTTTATGATCCATTACACAACCTCGTAGCATTTCGTGTTGGCAGACCTTCTTTGATAATCTGCTCGAAAGTTTCTTCGACATTATAATAAACACGATGCAACTCAACCTTATAACACCCATCAACTTCATTGAGAACAACAAATGATGACAATGAATTTCCATCTCGCGGCTGTCCGACACTCCCGGCATTAACCACAAATCGTTCACCAACATCAAAAAAATAATGCCCACTATCTGCAAAGGCATAGCCTGCAATAAAGACTCCAACCATATGACTATTTCCAACCACACCAACAGTGGTATTGATATTTTTGATCTGATTCATCGCATCATCTAAAGTTAAAATATAATCATCAAAATATGGCGGAATAAATCCTCCATGTGTCATTGTCAAAGAGACCTCATCAAACACGACTAATCCTGGTAAATTTTGGATCCACTCCAATTCACCATTACTGACTCGGAGTGCAGTATATCTAAGTGCAGCCAAAGCCTCCGAATTATAAAACGACTGCAGAACTTTATCATCTTCAAAATCTTCATTGACTTGAAGCAAACCAAATTCATGATTACCCATAACAACGTATCTGCACCGATCTCGAACCAAAGCAATACATTCATTCACCCAAGGTCCATAACCGGCAATATCTCCCGCACAAGCAATAAAATCCACACCGATTCCATCAATCTTTGCCAACACGGCTTTCAAAGCCGGTAAATTGCCATGAATGTCGGAAATAATCGCTATTCGCATTTTTGTTCCCCCTTTTTGTTAATATCAGAGTATTACACAAAAGTTATATATTGTCAACAATTGTGGCATTGCAGCGTCAAGTTTACACTTGCCAGTTCATTTAATCGTTCCATAGGCGTTTTACCGTCCATCCCTAATCCTCTATGCTTTT
>PFAP01000022.1 GCA_002773615.1 Candidatus Falkowbacteria bacterium CG10_big_fil_rev_8_21_14_0_10_39_11 | reverse complement strand
CTTCTTTGATTGTTTTTGCCATAGATATTGCCATATACCAAGATTATACAGTCTTGGGCAAAAACCGCCATATGTGTCGGCACATTACATAATTACCTTGATCAAATTCTTCGAATGTGGCATTGTAATGAGTGATATTTTTTTGCTTTTCCGCTTCTTCTTTTTCCTTCTTTTTTCTTTTTTCAATCCCCCTTTGCTTTTCAGCTTTTTCATACGCCTTCATGTGAATTTGATGGATTTCTTCATCAGAATGTGTTTCATGTAGAGGCCTAGTGACTGTAAGGCTAGCGGCGGGGGGGCCGGCTTTGCAAATTGAAATCCAGTGAGGGTCTTTTTCGGCGTAGCAACGTCTATTGCCGAAATATATGTGATAATTGTAAGGATGGACAAAGCTAAGAGAATCAACATCTTGAATGATGCTATCAAGCCAAGCCAAAATTTCACTATAGTGACCAAAGAATTTGATTTTACTGTCATCGGTAAAGATCTTGTTTTTTGGAACATTGTGAAGTGATGGTTCGGAGGCACTGAAATAACGATCATATTCATGAGTCTCGTCTTTTTTGAAAATAGTTGGTCCAAAATATTTTACTGTTACACGAAGGTAAAGGTCGAATAGAACCATGTTGGGATCAATAGTTAGGGGGCCCCTGTCACTATATTGGTATTCTGCTCGAGCTTGAAGTGTAACGATTTCTCCGATTGTTCTGGGTTTGGGGGCATAGCCGGGCTTTTCTTTGACACTAATTATAAAAAACTTAAACTTGGCTCTAATTGCTAAAAGTTTTTCTCTCATCAATTTATCAAATTGTTTTTTGTTTAGTGGTTCGTGTATTCTTTTTGCTTGTTCTCTTTCTGCGTCAATCTGCTCAATCCAAGGACTACTGCGAAGACTTTCTTCCCGTTTAGCATCCATTCCTTTTTGATAAGTAGCTTCTTTTGCTCTTAGTTCTCGTAGTGTCTGCGTTCTTTGAAGATCTGAAATTTCGATTGCCATATCCGTGGCTCGACACAATGCACCAAAATCACCCGGCGCGCTCGTTCGTGAATTTTTACCGTACCCATAAGATCCAGCCATTTTTTAGTCCTTTCCCGTAGTGTGATTGTAGTAAACGGCGGTGTTTTGTTTGTTGTCAATGAACTATCTGATGTATTAGTATAACAAAATTTTAAATATTCGTCAATTGTAAATATCAGGATTAATGATATAATTTTACTTAAAATGCAACAATTTGTGCAGGTATGAGGTGGATTGTTCGTAATAATTGACAAAATATAGAATGTATGCTATAATGTTGATATATGGAAATTAATGAACAATTGATCAACAATTTACGGCGTATTGGTTTGACCCAAAAGGAAGCGCTGGTTTACAGTGTATTGTTTGAGTTGGGTGGAGCTTATCCATCAAAAGTGGCTGAATTGGCTAAATTAAATAGAAGTACTACCTATAAGATTTTGGAGCAGTTGGTTTTGAAGGGGGTCGTGGCTGAATTACAAAAAGGCAAGAAGTTGTATTACCAAGTGGAAAACCCCAAGAAACTGGAACAATTTACAGCGGAACAAGTGCGAAAAGCTAAAAATAGGGCAGAACGGGTTAAAGGTTTGATTCCGGATTTGCAGGCCTTGTATTCTTTGGTTCCCAATAAACCCAAAGTAAAGTTTTTTGAAGGAAAGAAAGAAATTTTACAGTTGTATGAGGATCATATTGAACAAAAGGGAAAGTATGAGATGCTTGGAATCAGTAATACCGCTGAATTGCAAAAAGTTTTGCCTCAGGATTTTTTTCGACATTATGTCAAAGAAAAAGAAAAATTGGGGATTACCTCCAGAGGTATTTTGCCGGATAGGGAAAAGGATAAAAGTTATAATCAAACAATTTATAAGGGAGTTGAAGCTCGTTTTAAGCCAAAATTAAAATTTATCCCTAAAAAAGATTTTTCGTATAAAAGTGAAATTACCATTTACGGTCAAGATAAGGTATCGATTGTTAATTTTGCTGAAGGTGATTATGTCGGGGTGATTATTGAAAATAAGGATCTGCACAATATGATGCGAATGATATTTGAATTGGCTTGGGAGGGAGTTGGTAAATCTGCAAAAAGATAATATTTTTTATAATATTTCTTGTGGAAAAATGGGCTTGACAGGCTATTTTTTTTTGATATAATTGTATTACAATGTAATACAAAAGAATATATGCGCTGTGTTGTAACAATTTCGCTACCTGAAGATATGTGTCAGGAAGTGGAAAAACAAATGAAGGAACATCGGTTCGCAAATAAAAGTGAATTTATAAGACACGTTTTGCGTTTTTGGATTGATAATAAAAAAGATAAATAATAGCTGTTAGTTTGTAGCTGTTAGCTTTTAGAAATTATTTTTTATCAGCTATAAGTGTAAAGCTGTAAGCTCTAATTAAATTTATGGCAGAAGTAACGTTTACCGATGCAAATTTTGATGCAGAGGTTAAAAATTATAAAGATGGTCCCGTTCTGGTAGATTTTTTTGCTCCATGGTGTGGACCATGTCAGATGATGGCTCCAATTATAGCGGAATTGGCTAATGAGGTTGGAGATGGTATTAAGGTGGGGAAGATGAATGTTGATGATAATCAAGCAAAGGCTCAAGAGTTTGGTGTCATGAGTATTCCAACTATAATAATTTTTAAGGATGGAGAAGCAAAGGAGACTTTGGTTGGTGTTCAGGATAAGGATTCTCTCAAACAAAAACTTGAAGCATTAAAATAATAATATGAAACGAGATAAGTTTAACTTATCTCGTTAATAGTTTATAAGTCTATGGAAAAACATGATGTAATCGTGGTTGGAGGAGCTTGTGCTGGTATGAGCGCAGCTCTCTATACTGCAAGGCGGGCATTAAAGACTCTGGTGCTGACAAAAGATATTGGGGGGCAACTAGCCATTACGACTGAGGTGGAAAATTATCCGGGAGTACTCAAAACTACAGGTCCGGAGTTGGCTCAAAATTTTAAAAAACATGCGGAATTATCAGGGGCTGAAATTAAAACCGGTTTGGTGAGTGAGATAAATAAAATTGGTGATAAATTTCAAGTGGTTTCGTCAATCGGAGAATTTGAATCCAAGGTGGTAATCTTGGCGTTTGGTTTGAAACAGCGACAGCTAGGGGTGCCGGGAGAGAATGAATTGATCGGGCGGGGAGTGGCATATTGCGCTACTTGTGATGCGCCATTTTATAAACAAAAGAAAGTGGGAGTGGTCGGTGGTGGTAATTCATCTTTTGATGCAGCTGAATATTTGGCTGATATCGCGGCCGAGGTTCACTTGTTTGTTCGGACTGATAAATATAGAGCAGAACAAACGTTGATTGATGCTGTTAAATCTGCTAATAATGTAACTATTCATAATTTTACAGAAATTGCAGAATTTATCGGAGAACAAAAATTGGAGAAAGTAAAATTGAAAAATAACAAGACCAATGAAAAGTCTGAACTTGAATTGGATGGAGTTTTTATTGAAATTGGTTGGGAAAGTCAGGCTGGTAAGATCAAGGGCGTGTCTGAATTGGTTGAATTGGATGAAAGAGGATATGTGATTATTGATAATCAAAGCAGAACATCTACTCCGGGAATATATGCGGCCGGTGATGTGACTAATACACCATTCAAACAGGCGGTTATTTCAGCCGGTGAAGGCGCAAAGGCGGCGATGTCCGCAGCCAAGTATATTCAAGAAACTAAAGGTACAGATGGTAGTCCTGGATTGACTCCGGATTGGACTCGTGGGAATAAAAAAAAATAAGAAAATTAACTTTTGATTTTATTAAAAGTATGAATCCTTTTGAACATGCGATGTTGCAGCTGAATAAAGCAGCTGACTTGATTAAACTAGATTATAATTTTATTCGATTGTTGGAAAAGCCGGATCGAACAATTCAATTAAAAGTGCCGGTAAAAATGGATAATGGATCAATAAAAGTTTTTGATGGTTATAGAGTGCAGTATGATAATACACTCGGACCATACAAAGGCGGTTTGCGATATTATCAGAGTGTTGATTTGGATGAAGTAAAAGCTTTAGCTTTTTGGATGACAATAAAAACAGCTGTGGTTGATATCCCAATGGGGGGTGGTAAAGGTGGAATAAAGGTGAATCCAAAGGAGTTGTCTTTTGGTGAATTGGAACGGATGACTCGATCATTTGCTCGAGCATTAGCTCCGTTTATTGGTTCAAATGTTGATGTACCGGCGCCAGACGTTTATACCAATGGAGAGATAATGGCCTGGATTGTAGATGAAAATACAAAAGTAAAAGGGGAAGAAGATTTAGGGGTGGTGACTGGAAAACCAATTGAAAAAGGTGGGTCGAAAGGGAGAGATCGGGCCACCGCTATGGGCGGATTTTATTTGCTTCAAGAGCTAATTGAAAAAGTGTTTAATCAAGATGTAAAGACTCTTCGAGTGGCAATACAAGGCTTTGGGAATGCGGGGTCAGTAATGGCGGATTTGTTGACAGAGCTGGGACTAAAGATAGTTGCTGTCTCTGATTCAAAAGGTGGCGTTTATAGTACGGAGGGATTGAATTTGGCGGAGCTGAAAAAAGTCAAGGCAGAAAAGGGCTCGGTGACTGAAATGAATGATGTGCAAAAAATTTCTAATGAAGAATTGTTGGAGGTTGATGTAGATATTTTGGTGCCAGCTGCTTTGGAAAATCAAATTACGGAGGAAAATGCGGCCAATATCAAGGCTCGGGTGATTGTTGAGTTGGCTAATGGACCAACGAATCCAGGGGCTGATGAAATCTTGAATAAAATGGGAGTATATGTCCTACCAGATGTGCTCGCAAATGCTGGAGGAGTGACGGTCAGTTATTTTGAATGGCAACAAAATCAGGAAAACGATTATTGGAGTGAAGAGGTTGTTTTGTCTAGATTAAGGGAAAAGATGTTAGCTGCTTTTGAAGATGTTTGGGGCAAATCACAAGAATATGGAGTATCACTTCGAACGGCTGCATTTGTCAGTGCGCTCAAACGAATTACACAAAGAATTGATTTATCCCAGCTATAGTTGCTATCCTAAGGGGAATTTGCTATAATTAGGGTAAAGGTCATTAGTATAAAAATAAGTTAATTAATAAATCATAATTATTCTTATGCCAAGAAAAGTAAACCCAGCTTTAATGAAGCCCTATAATCTGTCTGAGGAGTTAGAGGCAGTAATAGGAAAGGGACCATTGCCACGTTCTCAAGTTGTGAAGAAATTGTGGGAATACATCAAAAAGCATGATTTGCAAAATCCAAAGAATAAGAGAAACATTCTTGCTGATGAAAAATTAAAACTAGTATTTGGTGGAAAAAAAGAAGTTACAATGTTTGAAATGACTAAGTTAGTTAGTCCACATCTTACAGCTACAGAATAGAAAAATACAAAGACTCCGTGAATACGGAGTTTTTGGTTTGTTGACATTTGAAGTATAAAATGTAAAATAGAGTTATCTAAAATCCACTCATGGAGGAATAATGTCTAGAAAATGTCGCATTGCGAATTGTACTGGACCAACGGTTACTGGCAGTTATGGTTTTTGTGTTGATCACGCTAGGAAATTGGGTATTGTGATTCAAAGTAATTGTGGTCCTGGTAGGACTAAGTTAAAAAAAGTTGGTTCGAAAACAAATAATCTTGGTTCAAAAACACATAAAGACGTAAAAGAAAAAAGAAAAAAGACGGTCAGGGCAAAATTGTCTGTTTGTAGTGTTCAAGAGTATGATCGTGTTGGACATCCTAATGCGGTGACAATAGATGGTATTACTTTTGTTATACCAGAATACAAGAATCCGGAAGTTGTTTTGTGTCCTGATGAGGCACCAAATTTCAATTTAAGGGGCAAGACATATTGTAAGTGGTCTAGATGCTTGCATTGGGCGGTAAGTGGTTTTAAGGGGTATTGCGTGACTCATGGAAGAGAAGTTTTGGGTATAACAGAAAAATCAAATACAGTTTGTCGAACTCCGATGTGTTCGAAGCTGGCCAGGTCCGGTTTTCAAGGTTACTGTACTGCCTGTGCTCGAGAACATGGAATTAACAAACGATCTTATAATTTATGTCTTGAAGATGGTTGTCCCAAAGCGGGTAAGAGTGAAGCTAAAGGTTATTGTATTGCCTGTGCCCGGAAGCGTGGAATTCAAGTAAAGGGAAAGCCAAAGTGTATAAATCCGGAATGTATCAAGAATAGAATTCACGGATTTGAAGGTTATTGTGTGGCTTGTGCTAGAAAGCGTGGCGTAACAAAATCGGTTTTGAAAGATTGTATAACTGTAGGATGTAAAAATAAGGAAAAGGCAGGTAATGGGGGCATGTGTATCAGTTGTGCACGAGAGAATGGAGTGACAAAAGTATTTAGTCAGGTTTGTAAGGAATACAATTGTATAAAGTTTATACAATCAGGATATGGTGGGCATTGCCAACGGCATGGGAAGTCGCATGGATATCCTAAAAAGTAGAAACGAGGCAAAGACTTCGTTTTTTTTAATTTTTCTGATAGGATATATTTATATGGATTATTTATATGAACAAGAGTTGATCAAAAATGGATTCAATGATATTTGTGGTATTGATGAAGCGGGGAGAGGGCCGTTGGCAGGCCCATTGGTGGCCGGGGCGGTGATTTTGGATTCGAACAATTTGGATGTTTTGGTTGATTTAAAAGAATCAAAAAGTTTGTCAGAAGCACAAAGAGAGTTTTATTTTGATATTGTATGTCATAATGTTAAATCTTGGTCTGTCGGGGTGGTTTCCAATAAAGAATTGGACAAACATGGATTGAGTTATGCCAATAAAATTGTAATGAAAAGAGCATGGTATTATTTGGATGTGAAGCCGGATTATATTTTGTATGATTATATGCCTGGAGTGCAATTTGAAACACCAGCGAAGGGAATTAAAAAGGGTGATAAAAATATACTTTCAATCGCTGCTGCATCAATAATTGCCAAAGTGATTCATGATCGAATTATGCATTCATTTGCACGGATATATCCTAAGTATGGTTTTGATCAGCATAAAGGTTATGGAACAAAATTTCACTTGGATAAAATTCAAGAATTCGGAGCTTGTCCGATTCATCGAACCTCTTATAAGGGGGTGAAATCAACATTATTGTAAATAATGAAAAGTAAAAAATAAAAAATTGTTAATTGAAGGTGAATTTATCAATGAGATAAAAGAAAAAGCAATTCAGGTCGGAATTGCTTTTTTGAATACTTTTAGGTAAAATAAAGGCGAATAGTGAACCTTGACAAGCGGTAACCAAAGGAAACAAACGGAGGCTGTATGTGTGGTATTGTGGGTTTGTATGGGCATGAAAGTGCTCGTTTGTTCTGCTACCAGGCTTTGTGGAGTATTCGTCATCGAGGTAAGGGCTCAATTGGTGTGGCGGCACTACACGTGGCGTCAAACACAATTACGATTGCAAAGCAGTTGGATTTTACGGATAAGGTTTTTCAGTCGGAAAATTTCCTGGAAATTGAAGGAAAGGCTTTTATTGGACATATTCGTTGGCCAACTCAAGGCAAAAAGTCAAAGCGAAATGCTCAACCGCATTACACTCAAGGATCCCGTGGCCGGATTGCCGTTGCTTCTAATGGTGATGTCAGAAATTTGGATAAATTGAGAAAGTTTTTGGATGAACATGAAATTCGAGTATACAGTAGTAATGATGCGGAAGTAATTTCTGGTCTGATTTATTATTTTATTGATCAAAAGCAAAAAACAATTGCTGAGGCTATTGCTGAGATGCTCAAAATGGTTAATGGAGCGATCTCGGCTGTTTTTATGGCTGATTGGGAAGATGCTCTCTATGTTTTTCGTGATAGTCATGGTTTTAGGCCACTATTGGTTGGTGTCGTTGATAATCGTTACATGATTGCGTCTGAAACTTGTCAGTTTGACAAAGTTGGGGCTCGATTTATGCGTGAAGTTGATCCAGGAGAAATTATTAAAATTTCAGATGAAGGTTTGCAGGTTGCGGCACGAGTAAAATCAACTGGGAGACATTTTTGTTCATTTGAATATTCATATTTTCAACGACCGGATAGTATTATTCAGACACCTAATGGTGGGGCTACTCGTGAAGTTTCAAATTATACAATTCGAAAAGAATTAGGGGTGCAAACGGCGAGAGAATTCCCGGTAATTAACTGTGATTTGGTGATACCATCTCCACGGAGTGGTATCCCTGCGGCTATTGGGTTTGCTCAAGAATTGAACATACCATATGAGGAAGCGATAATTTCAGAAGGTGATATTGGCCGGACGTTTATTGAAAGTAATGTAAAAAATAGAACCGCATTGGCTAGAAAGAAATATCATATTATTGAAGATATCGTGAGGGGGAAAGTTGTATGTGTGGTTGATGATTCGGCGGTAAAGCTTTTGACAGTGTCAACTTTAATGACATTATTGTTTGAAGCGGGAGCCAAGGCTATTCATTTTAGAAGTGCTGCGCCAATGTATAAGAATCCATGTTATTATGGGGTTGAGACCAAAATTATTCATATGCTGGCAGCTCGTGATAAGACTTTGGAAGAAATGCGACGTATTGTTGGGTCTCCAGATTCGTTGCAGTTTATTTCTGCCACTGGATTTCGTCAGGTATGTGAAAAATTTGGCACTGGATTTTGTTTTGCTTGTTTTGATGGTAATTACCCTGAGTAAGGAGGAACAATGGATAAAGTGTTATTATCTGAGTTGGGATGGGCTTGTGTGGTAATTGTCGAAAATGAAGATTTGAGTACTTTGGAATGTATTCCGTTTATGGGAACCGGTGCAGTTGGTCAAGCAAAGGATTTTATAAAAAATTGGATCGAAAAAATGCTTAGAGTTGGATGTTGGCAGAAGATGAAATACGATGTTCAACTTCATGTGATGCTTGATAATGAGCCTCATGCCACTAATATTTTGACGGTGGAGGAAGTGTCAAGCTGGGTTAGTTTTGGTGTGGATTGGGAAGTGCTAGCTGAAGGTAAAACAAAACGGGTTTATCAGGATCCGGTATCTTCAGATTGGGTGATGATTGAGAGTAAGCCAGATATTACAGCCGGTGATGGGGTCAAGCATGATGTGATGGCCGGTAAAGCTGAGGCAGCAACTGAGACTACCAGCGTAGTGTTTCAAGTATTGAATAGGAGTGGCATTACAACACATTTTCAATCACAATTGTCAGAGACGAAGTTTTTGGCGGAAAAATGTGAAATGATTCCACTCGAAGTAGTGGTTCGTCGTTTTGCTACGGGGTCTTATTTAAAAAGAAATGAGGGGGTAGAAGAAGGACAAAGGTTAGATGAATTGGTGGTGGAATTTTTTTTCAAGGATGATGCGCAGCATGATCCAATGGTGTTAGTAGATGATCCAGAACGGCGGGTTTTGGTTCACGCCAAAGATCCAATTGAAGTTTTGGGAGTTATTCCTCCTTTTATGTCTCTCGATGAATTAGAAAAAATGGAGGAGGAGGCAAAACGGATATTTACAATTTTGGAACGCTGCTGGCAGAATTTAGATTGTAGATTGTGGGACATGAAAGTTGAGTTTGGTCATAATGTTGAAGGTGATATTATTCTAGCTGATGTGATTGATAATGATTCTTGGAGGGTTACTGATCATCATGGAGTCCAACTGGATAAACAAACGTATCGTGATGGTTCACTTTCCATGGATGAAATTGGCGATCGTTATCAACTGGTAGCGACACTGGTTAAGCGATTTTTGGATATGAAATAAATAGCGTAAATTGACGCTATTTTTTTTGATTGATATTGACAAGGTGAAATTTTTGTGATAATGTATATAGTTAAATTGACCACCTCAGAAACTCAACACAACGGAGGGAAATCGTGGGTGATCCGAATTTGGTCGTAAATTTGGTCAAGCACTTGGTTGCTGATCCTACAATTCTATTGGGATTGACGATGACGCCGAGAGAGATTATTGCAAGAAATGTTGATCGTGAGGTTGATGTGTCTTTTGAGCAAGTATTGCGAAAAGTTCTGGTTGAATGGACGAGGCACGTTGTTCATGAAATTAATTATAGTCGGTTTGTGAACGGATGTGTTTGTAACGAAAACCCGATGGAGAGATTTGAGTGGGAATCTATGGTTCGGTCGGCTTTGTCAGTCAAGGGAGTTAAGCTGGATGCGTTGCTTCGAAAGGAGTTGAATGCTGTTCTTGATGATGGTGGGGTGCTCAGAGATAAGAAGCTGAGCACTCTAGAGCTAAAGTCGCGCAAGAGAGGAGAGTGGTTTCGGATGCCGAGTGGTTTTTTGGGGTCCGATTCTATTTCTCAATCCCCAAGATGGGTTGAGCGAACAGAATTTTACGTTCTGTTGACGGTAAGTTTCTAAAAACTTTCAGAGGTCATAACCTCTGATTTTTGTTTTTAAAAACATGAAACCACTGCAAAATTTTTGGCAGTGGTTGGCAATCAAGGTTTTGATTGTTGGGGGATCTAGGCGGCGAAGTGCGCCTGGGTCTTGGTGATGGCTTCGCGGAAAGCGGGGCGGAGAGTGGCGAGCGTCTCGTCGGTCAGTTCGGTCTCCTCGTCGTGGCGGTTCAGGAGGAAGAAGGTGCCGGTGTTCGGATCGCGGCGGAGCAGATGCTGGTTGTCGATGATGCGGTAGTTCATGATGAGCTCTCGCACCGTGGTGGTGGGGATGCTTGAGGAGAGGAAGTTGGCGGCTAGGGAGATCGGGGAGGGAGGGTGAGTGCTCGTGCAGATCGTGAACCTGTCGCTGCTGATGATGATGAGCCAGATGATGTCGAACTCCCGGAGTCCGAGCGGATGAGAGCTTTCGAGCAGGCGGACGTGCAACATGGTGGTTTTCCTTTCGTGTACTACATTTCGGTTCTGGGTGGCTGCTTGGCCGCCTCATCGTTGAGCTCGGCCATGAGCTCACGTAATCGAGTCTCTTTATCGGGGGGGTAGCATCTGGTCAGCATTGTTTCCGTAAGTGAAATCGGTTGGTTATCAGTACGGAATTGCAGCTGAAATGCCCCCGAGGGGAGACGGTAAATCAGACAGTCATTGTTGACGATTCGTGTTGTTCTGAGGATGTCGAGGATCCAGAACCCTGGTAGGCTGGAGTTGATCTCCCGGGCCAGATTTAGAATCTGCTCGGGTAGGCGTTGCGGAGTCATCTCACGGACTCGGTCGCAGACGCAGAGGATTAGCCAGGTAATGTCGAAGAGGTTCAGTGTGCTGCTCATGGCGTTTGTCTCCTATCTAAGAGGTCTCAGGTGAAAGAACAGTAATCTTATTATTATATCACGTTTCTTATAAAAAGTCAATAGTAGGGTGTATTTTTGTATATTTTAGATGTTTTATCGAAGTATTGTGGAGTTTTGGGAAAAGATAAGATATTTGAAAAATATGCGAATTTCAGGTAGAATGGAAGTATTATAAAGATATTTGTCGCACTGAGGCGCTCGAAGGGTGACATCAATATAATTGACAGTTATGCTTCGAGAGCCTCAGCATGACAAGCGGATAATTATGAAAAAATACGATCACAAAAAAGTAGAAAAAAAATGGCAGAAGGTTTGGGAAAAGGAAGAGCCATACAAAGCTGAAGATACTAGCGACAAAGAAAAATTTTATTGTTTGATAGAGTTTCCATATCCGTCAGGCGCCGGACTTCATGTTGGTCACGTGAGAAGTTACGCTGCTTTAGATGTGATGGTGCGTAAGGCGCGAATGGAAGGAAAAAATGTATTATACCCGATTGGTTGGGATGCTTTTGGATTACCGACGGAAAACTATGCCATCAAACATGGAATTCATCCGATAGAAGCAACAAAGGAAAATGTCAAAGTTTTCAAAAGACAAATAAAGGGTTTGGGCATTAGTTTTGATTGGTCACGAGAAATAAATACGACTGAACCGGAATATTACAAATGGACTCAATGGATTTTTCTTCAGCTTTATAAAAAGGGTTTAGCTTATAAACAAGAAATGCCGATTAATTGGTGTCCATCATGTAAAATTGGTTTGGCTAACGAAGAAGTGGTCAATGGAGCCTGTGAAAGATGTGGAACTGAATCAGAAAGACGTAATATCAAGCAATGGATGCTAAAAATTACAGAATATGCAGACCGGTTAATTGAAGATCTTGAAACCGTAAATTATTTGGATAAAATTAAAATACAACAAATTAATTGGATCGGTAGAAGCTATGGCGCTAATGTTAATTTTAAAGTCAAAGACTCAGATAAACAGGTGGAAGTTTATACTACTCGGCCAGATACGCTGTTTGGAGCCACTTACATGGTGTTGGCGCCGGAGCATGAGTTGGTCGAAACATTAATTACGGAAGAATATCGTGGTGAGGTGTATGAATATCAAGAACAAGCCAGACATAAGTCTGATTTGGAGCGAACTGAATTATCTAAAGATAAAACAGGTGTCTTTACCGGCGCTTATGCTATTAATCCGGTGAATAATGAAGAAATTCCAATTTGGATCGCGGATTATGTTTTGGCTACTTATGGCACCGGAGCGATTATGGCCGTGCCGGCTCATGATGAGCGGGATTTTGAATTCGCGAAGAAGTTTGAATTGCCGATACATGAAGTGATTGTGAAGAAGTTTGGTGAAACAAATCCAAAAGCTGATAGAAGAGATGCGGTAGCGGCGGTGGTAAAAAACGACGACAAGGTTTTGGTGCTTTATAATAAAAAATTTGATGTTTATCGATTGCCATCAGGTGGATATGAAAAAGGTGAGACAGCTGAAGAAACAATTGGACGAGAAATGCTGGAAGAAACCGGGTATGATGATTTTGAAATCACAGGTTATTTGGGTATGATCAATGCAAATTTTTATTTGGTTGACAAAAAAGTACAAAGGGAGAAGTTTCATAAGGGATTTTTGATCACCCTTAATTCAGAATCAAAAGCGGAAACTGCCTTTGAAGATCATGAAGACTATGAAGGCTCATGGTGTACGCAACAGGAAGCAATCGAGAAGTTAACTCCTTATGGCGGAGGAGAAGAAGAGTTTGTGCGTCGGGCTTTTGATCCTAGTTTGAAGTGCTTTGCTGGAAGTGAGGGGGCAATGGTTAATTCAGATTTCTTAAATGGGCTTGATGTCGAAAACGCGATGCAGGCGATGAATAAATGGCTTGAAGATAAGGGAATTGGTAAGGCAGCGAAGAGTTACAAATTGCGTGATTGGGTGTTTTCCCGGCAGCATTATTGGGGTGAGCCGATTCCAATAGTATTTTGTGATAAATGTGGTGAAGTACCAGTGCCGGAAGAACAATTGCCAATCACTTTGCCGATGGTAGAGAAGTATGAGCCGACAGATACGGGAGAATCGCCATTAGCAGCGATTGAAGATTGGGTTAATACAACTTGTCCAACTTGTGGCGGGGTGGCAAAGAGAGAAACTGATACGATGCCGAATTGGGCGGGGAGTTCTTGGTATTTCTTGCGTTATTTAGATCCCAAAAATAAAAAAGAATTTGTCGCTCAAGACAAATTAAAATATTGGATGCCAGTGGATTTGTATAATGGGGGAATGGAACATACAACTCTTCATTTGTTATATTCAAGATTTTGGAATAAATTTTTATATGATATTGGTGCGGTACCAGTCTCAGAACCATATAAGCGTCGTGTTTCACACGGCATGATCCTTGCGACTGACGGTGAAAAGATGAGCAAGTCACGTGGTAATGTTATTAACCCAGATGATGTGGTAGAAGAGTATGGTGCCGATGTCTTGCGGACTTATGAAATGTTTATCGGGCCATATGATCAGTCTGTTTCTTGGGATACCAATGGAATCAAGGGTGTAAAGAGATTTTTGGACAAAGTTTGGGCTTTACAAGAAAAATATGATGAAAGTTATACTTTTAATGTTGATGAACAGCCAGGTAAGGCAAGAGATAAGTTGCTTCATCAAGTGATCAAAGAGGTAACCAACGATGTTGAGTCAATGAAATTTAACACAGCTGTTTCAAGTATTATGATTTTGACAAATAGTCTTTGGTCTGATGAAAAAATATCAAAATTTGAAATTGAGGTATTACTGTCATTGTTAAATCCATTTGCACCTCATCTGGTTTCAGAAATTACAGAAACTTTGAAGTTGAAAATTGAGAAGTGGCCAGTTTTTGATCCTGAAAAAGCGATTATCGTTACTAAGGAAATTGTAGTACAGGTGAATGGAAAAAATAGAGATAAAATTGCTTTAACAGCCGATGAAGATAAATTTGATGAAGATACAATTAAGGAATTGGCTTTGAAAAGTGAGAATGTAAAGAAATATTTAGCGGGGAAAGAGCCTAAACGTGTAATATATATAAAGGATAAGTTAGTGAATATTGTTGTGTAACTTTCATTTTGTTAGTTATGTTTCCCGTTTTTATAATAATTGTGGCGGACAGGTGAGTGCTTTGGCCTGGCAAGTTTATGTTAAATAATATGACATCATGAAGAATATTGAAACAATTAAACCGAAAGCGGCGATCGAAGCTTCAAAAGTAATGTTGCCACCGAAACCAGATCAAGTAGAAAAAAACAACAAGTAGAACAAATAGATTCTAGGCTATTTTTGAAAACATTTGAAAATGATATTGATTTGAATTCATTGGAGTCGGTAGATATGAGACCTGATGGAGTGGTTGTGATGCATTGTAATAATCTCTATGAATATTCGCGATTTGGATTTCAGGAGGAGCAGGAACAAAGCGAACGAATTGAAAAATATAAAGATATTTTTATTGGTTTTTCATCATTAGAATCTGTACAAGCAGCGATAAAGCAAGTGGATGAAATTTCAGAGGCAGATCGTGATTGGATTTTGGATAAATTAAATGCAGAAGGTTCAGCTGTCCCCGTTACTTTTACAAAAGGTAAAAGGGGTAATGATGAATGATATGTCTACTAGACGATTGTTGAATAAAGATGGATCTATGAGATCAGAGGAGCAGCTTCAAGCGGATGATAAGGCTTCTGCCAGAACAGTAGAGTACGAAGTGCGGCATGCGCAGTATTATGATAAATATGCCCGGGATCTGGATAGTTGGAAAGTGTCTTTGGAGAAAGTTAGACCGTTATCTGACGAATAATTGATGAAATTTCATATTGATAGACTGATCAAGGATGAGATTGCTGCTCATATTGAGAATGAAGTGATTGTGATTGGTGGGGAAGTTCAAGTTAATTGGCCTGGGATTGAAACCAATTTACAAAAAGATGTTATGCCAATCCGAAAGTGTTCAAGTCAGATCAAGATAAACAACATTATCGGCAAGAAGTCTCAAGGTTGGTGGCGTTGGAAAAAAAACATATAATGAGACAGAGTCAGTGAAAAAGGTTATGGCTGAGTTGAATCAGAATTGATAGAATAGAAAAACTCTAGTCGTTGACTAGAGTTTTGTGGTTGGTGCTTCACTGATTAGAGTAGAAGCATGACAAAAGTATCAAAAGGCAAGTTTGCTAGCCCTCCAGGTCCCATGATTGGTAGGTACTGCAGCAGTTTATCCGTTAAGCCGTTGTATCCGGCTTGATGTTTGGCTGCGGCATATTGGTGGCTGGCATAAAAATAAAATAAAGATCTCATCAAAAAATACACCTGCAAATCTCCGCCCCGTTTCATAACCCGATCCTTCCCAGACTCGCGGTTGTTGAAAGAGAGTTGGGGCGAGTCCAAAAAAATGAACAACTAAATTGAAAAAGGAACAAAGTTACTTACATTTAAACTATATCATTTATTTGACTGGTGGTAAAAAAAATTGTGGATAATGTTGTGATTGTCGAGAATTAGAACAAAATATGTTATAATTTGGTTATATGGTAGTGGAACAATTGCTAACAATTGGTTTATCTCAAGGCGAGTCGGAGGTGTACTTGGCCTCTCTTCAACTTGGTTATGCTTCGGTGCAGCAAATTGCAGACAAGGCGGTAATCAATCGGACAACGGCATATAGCTATATAAAAAATTTGATTGCCAAGGGTTTGATATCAACGGAAGAAAAAGTGGGCAAACAATATTTTATTGCGGAAAAGCCAGAGCGGTTGAAATATTTTTGGAAAAAGCAGGAAGAAGAAGTCAAGCGAAGAAAAGAATCATTGGATAATATTATGCCGGAATTGGAATCGCTGTATAATTTGGCCAGTGGTCGACCGAGTGTTAAACTTTATGATATAAATCAATTGGATTTGGCTAGAGATTATATTGTCAAAAAGAGATCAAATAATTTGTTTAATATTTTTAATTATGAGCATTACAAAGGTTTTATCAGTAAGGCTCATGTTAGTTCGTTGATAGATTCAACTTTGAATTTTAAAGCTTTATATATTGCAGAAAATAAAGTTTTGGATCGAAAGCTGCATGATTTTATCGGTGAAGATAAATTTGCATTAAAATATTTACCCTATAATAGATTTAATGCGCTGTGCGAAATATTGATTGCAGATGATGAAATTTATATTTCTCGAGAAAGTGAGATGCTGATAATAAATGATGTGGTTTTCGCAAAAACTTTACAAATTTTGTTCCATTCAATGTGGGAGTGGGCAGAGGATTTTTAGT
This sequence comes from Candidatus Falkowbacteria bacterium CG10_big_fil_rev_8_21_14_0_10_39_11, assembly GCA_002773615.1. Taxonomy (GTDB): domain Bacteria; phylum Patescibacteriota; class Patescibacteriia; order UBA11705; family UBA11705; genus UBA11705. The sequence continues at coordinate 1,875 of PFAP01000022.1, read as the reverse complement.
TTTTACAAAATGATTAGGTTTGTAAATTTTTTTAAAAATAAGACTTTCCTTATTTGAATAAAGTTATGCAAGCCGAATAATAAAATTTTATGTTAAAAGAATTACAAGATTTTGGATTGAGTGAAAAAGAAGCAAAGGTGTATGTGGCAGCTTTGGAACTTGGACGGGCAACTGTACAGCAGATTGCAGCCAAGTCAAAAGTTAATCGAGCCACTACATATGTTCAACTAGAGTCTTTGAAAGATCAAGGATTGGTGACTCAAATCATTCAGGATAAAAAAACTTTTTTTGTGGCCGAGAGACCGGAAAAGGTTTTGAATTTGATAGAAAAACAAAAGAATGATATTTTATTTAAAGAAAAAGAATTCAATAAAGTTTTGCCGAATTTGAAGGCGATTTATAATGTTGATGAAGACGTGCCTGAAGTTCGATATTATGAAGGAGAAGATGCGGTCAATCTTTATCGGGAAGAATTGATTAAAAGTAAACACAGTTTCTTTTATTCGATTGCACCGATATTGAATGATTATGAAATGAAACCGGAGATCGAGGATGCATATCATCGTATGATTAAAAGTATTAAAGATTACAAATCTATTTATGTGGCAGCCAAGAGATATCCCGATATCGAAGCTTTTGCAAAGAAGTATAAACACTTTACTTTGAAGTATATCCCAATTGAGAAGTTTAATATTAAAACAGAAATTGCTGTCTTTGATGATAAGCTATGGATGAATAATTTGGAAGGTAAACCCAGAGCAGTGTTGATTCAGGATAAAATTATGGCAGCCAGCTACAAATTGGTGTTTGAAAGATTTTGGTCGATTGCGGAGTGAGTAATTAGCAAATAGCAAATTGTAATTAGTTGAATAGAAAAAATTGATATCAAAAAAGGCCGAAATTTCGGTCTTTCTTTCTGAGATTACATCACATTGTTAGGAGTGCGAGTCGCGTTTCGGGATTGAGTCCGCCACCAGGCATGATGCCGGCGACGAAGCGAACGAGTTCATGATTCGTGTTGAGCCCGAGTGGGCCGCTCATTGTATTCTCTTCGTTGTTTGCGAGTCCGAGAGGGCCACTAATGCCTAGCGGTCCACCTAAGACATGTTCTCCTGTTGCTGAGTTTGGGGGGGATTGTAGGCCACCATCTGGGCCACCTGCGCTGACTTGGATTTTATGTGATCTTTTATATTTCGCAATTAAAATACTAGCAAGAAGAGCAACATCATTTTTCGCTCTTCTAATATTCCTCATACGCACCTCCTGTTGTCTATGCCCCTAAAATTGGGGCGCTGTGGGGGATTGTTGTATTATATCATGTCCGCCTTGGTTTGTCAATAGTATTTAACTAAACTGGTAAAATTGTGGTTTTCTTAATGTTTATGATAAAATTAAAATAGCAAATTTTGAAGTTTTTTTGTCTAAAATAGGGCATATTCTATTGTTTCTATTGACAAGTTGTTTGATATTTGCTATAATGTTATATCATATTGACAATTGCTTTCACTGTAGGTTGAATAAGGGCTGTTTGTTCTTTCTCAACTCCTCCTTTGTGGGACACCGCACTTTGAGTGTGTTTACATACTTTTTGTGCGTAGGGCCCTTATTTGCCTTACTGTGAGAGCAATTTACCCTTGAGCGAGCGAACAAGGATGTATATGAAAAAATTGGTGGACATGCTTGTCACCAATTTTTCGTAAAAACAAACCGGCTGGAATAGGAGGCGGAAGATGGCCAGGAAGAAGAAAGTGATCACGATCAATGTTGATGTTGATCAGAGTTTGGCGATCAGGCGACTGACTCGGTCGTTGATTGGTCGAACTCGTCCGGGACAGGCTTTCAAGAACAAAAAGAAGGCATATGACCGACGAGCCA
>PFAP01000031.1 GCA_002773615.1 Candidatus Falkowbacteria bacterium CG10_big_fil_rev_8_21_14_0_10_39_11 | reverse complement strand
TCCTGAAAGGGACTCTTATCGGCTAGACAAAGATTTGACCTTTAGCAGAGTCCCGAATGGAGACGCTGCTAAAAAGACCTTTCAACTCCCAGCTCATAAGAGTCTCCTGAAAGGGACTCTTATCGGCTAGACAAAACTAAAATAGCATTATAGCTATATCATAAAAACCTTTTCCGAGAATATAGTTTGCTGCACTTGAATACTTATAATCTTCTGGATCCTTAACTAAATTCCACCGTTTTTGTAGTGGGTTATTATGAATATAATTCAACTTCTCAAGAAAAAAATATTTACTGACAACTATTTTAGAATCATATCTATCTTCAAAAACTTTATGTTTAGCTCCATTATTCTCTTTGGCTTGACTGGAGAAATATCTAATCAACTCACCTTGATTGTCAGTTTTAAGATACGGTATTAACTGATATGCAAAAAATCTTTTAGCATTTTGTATTAGCTTCGAAATTGCTGGAGATTTATCAGAGATATAGAGCAACAGATGTATATGGTTCGGCATAATAACATATCCGTAGACTTTATTTGCATAATTATACTTCATATAATCGAACCACTTGTAAACTAAGCTGAACGATTGGTCAGAAACAAATACACTTTTCCAACCAAGTATTGTAAATGTAATAAAGTAAATATTGTTTGGGACAAATGGTATTTTATAACGAACTGCCATATTATTTCAGTGCCTTTTGGTCAAATTATTGGCTGATTGGCCCTTGACTTGAAGAGCAATAATACTCTTTTGATATACCCAAGCATTAGTTTGCGTTGCCAGACAAGCAATAACAATAATACCGATACAACAGAAAGAATAATCAGAATTGCATTATCCGTTGAACTGGGGGGGACGTTCTGACTGCCAGCCAAAACACCAGCCGCCTGTCTTTGCTCAAGTTCATTAATAATAATATCATCAAGTGTCCTTGGTAGTATCCGAACCTCTTCTTTGTACTGGCTCAAAATCCCTTTGACTGAAATATTATCACCAACTTCTAGTTTCTTGCTGGAGATGCCAGTATTGGCTTTCAAGACCATGACCACCTCACCGAAATCATCAACCAAAGTCAACTTGGTACCAGACTTGTCGACGACTTGACCTTGAAATTGGATGTAACGACCAATGTTTCCTGATTTTAATTCTTCGGAATTCAAAGTAAGTGGCTCCAGGGTTGTATTATCAATCACATTCAGATCGTCAACTGAAGATACCAAAATTCTCTTTTCACCGAAATACTCTGAAACTTTACCACGGACTGATAATCGATCCCCGAATAATAGTTCTGGCCACTCTGACTTTGAGCTGTAAATTTGAATGCCATCCAAATAAGCGACCTTCTCACCAAAGACACCCGGCAAAACAACTAAAGTTCCTTCAACCTCCACCAGATCGCCCTTTGCACTGTTCTTTACATCAAAAATATTAACTAATGAATATTTGCCACCGTCATCATTGATATCTTTTTCTGCCGTTGCAACAAGGCCTGAAACCTGAAAACTATCCTCTTCAACGACATTTTCACGACTGAGACTAATCTGATCTGTCCACTGCCATCCAGACTCAAAATAATTAAAACTTTTGCCCTCAGGAGCATTGCCATAGTTTATATTATCAATCAATCTACCTTCGGGATCAATCAATCTAACGCTGTCAGCGCCATTATTTAAAGATAATCCCGTCATCTCTTTACCAAAGACAATATAATCACCGCCAAGCACTACGGTACTCTCTTCAACAATAAATGGTTGACTGCCACCATCAATATCATCAATGACCCAACCGTATAAATCCAATGAAGATCCACCAAAATTATACAATTCAATCCATTCATAATCAGAATCAGCCCCCTCAGGATTGGGGAAAATTTCGTTAATTCTCACGTTTGATGATAATTGGTACTGAGTAGTGTTCAATTGAAAGCCGGCATCATCATTTTCTTCCTCTGGAATTATAGCTTGATCATCACCGCCAGATTCAATGGGATCCAACTCAGGTTCAGGCTCATCAACAACCTCAACTTTGATTGGAACCAATACATTTGCTTCACCGGGTGTAGGTACGGTGGTCAAATAATATTTCTGTTCGTGCCAAATTACTGAATTTGGATCAGAGACACTGGGCGCATTATCAATAATAGTGCCATCATCATAATCACCATAAGCAACTTGATCCATAATAACTCCTTGATCGTCTTTTAGCATAATAATATCGCCATTATTGTTGAGACTACTTTTGTCTACAACCAAATAGCCCTTGGCAGTAATAACATCACGCAAAAACGTGCGATAACCAGCCCCCTCCTCCAAGTACCAATCGGTCAAATCTAAATCATGAGTAGTCGTATTCATCAACTCAATCCACTCGGATTCATTTGAAACCGGATCGGAAACAAATTCGGAAATAATGATATCGCCGGGCAGAGCAGAAGACATATTGTCTAATACTTCGTCCTCAGCTTGAACTGTGTCAACCGATCCGGAAGAAGAGAAGTCATAATCCAAATTAAGATTGCAGGTGCAAGTACAACTCGCCGGAATATTTTCCAAGTTCAACTCTTCAGCTTGGACCGGAGAGGCAACAATCATCAAACTGATAATAATTATTACAATATATAATTTATTTTTCATACAAAACCTTTCTTACGCGGGTCGACAGCTAAACTATCGACCCGCGGGTTAATATTTAATCAACTAGACCGCTAATTTTGAGATAAACTCATCAGCTACATACAAGTATGGATAGTCCAGAGACTTTTCAACCAAATTCCATCGATCTCGGATTGGAGCATCGGCGACAAACCGAAGATTTCTAATCAATGACTTTTCATCATTAATGGGAAATACCTTGCCTTTTTTCTCCCAAACCACATATTTTCTGCCATCATCTAGAGCTTTGGCCATCTGCTTGAAATCCCACAATATCTTTCGAGGATCAGATCTTTTGACCGCTTGATTTTTTTGAAAAATATCCAATTGACCCTTTTTATTCTTGTCGTCCTTGGCTTCTTCACTTAAAAGTTTTAAAATTTCCAATGTAACCTCTTTTTTTACCGTGCCATAAACCTGACTGGGATTATCTTGTTTTTCACTCAACCGAAAAATCCAATAAAAATGATTCGGCATAATGACGTAGGCTAAACTCTTGACATCATGCTGGATTTCAGCCACCTTGAAAGCATTGACCAATAAATCCATGTAATCCTCACAGACAAAAATATTCTTCTTGCCACTGATTGCTGTTGAATAAAAATAAGTACCGCCAGCCTGACGAAAAGGTGTTTTGTATTTTTTCACCATTGTTTCATTGACTGTTTTTTCTTTTGTTTTAGTTGACATACTAAAGTTACAAAACTACGAATCAGAACATATCCTTTTAACAAATTTTGACTAAAAATTATTTGCAGATATGTAACGGCCGAAGTATTTGTAAGATTTTTTAAATTAATTCTTGTGGTCTAGTCTATTAACATTGTGACAAGAATTAGTCATCATGACGACCGGTTTTTGTCGAACCAGAGCAACAAAAAAAAACACCCTTTTGTCAAGGGCATTTTTGATTATTTGAAATTGTGTTTGATGTGGAAAACAATTGATTCAACCAATAGCGAGCAAAATGTTTTCAAGATGCTTCAACTAAAAGTTGATACCATCCAAACTAGATTCCGAACTGTCGTAAACATTTGTTGATGGATCATCGTAATATGTGTCGCTGTAAAGTGTGTCCTCATAATTTATAACCTCAGTAGAGTCGCTCCAATTGACGCTATCTAGGCTTGACTCGGGGCTATCAGACACTTCTGTTGAGTTATCATAATAGATAGTGTCTTCATAATAAGTCACATCCTCATAATTGCTGTCTTCATCAGAAGGATCATCCCAGTTGAGTGAGTCGGGGTCAGCGGCCGGACTGTCATAAACAGGGGCAACTGGTACAACATTCAAATTTTGAAGACTGGATGCCGGGCTGTCCTGGACGGTCACTTCGGGAGGTGTGCTCGGTTCTGATTCAACCGGAGTTGGCGCTGGTTTTGAAACTGGTGCAGTAGCTGGCGGGGTATCAGACTCAATAGGTAATAAGGCGGCATCTGGCGTGACTGCTGGTTGTGGTTCACATGAAGCCCCCATTAAAACCAATGAAGCAAACAAGGTAAATATTAATAAATGACGTTTTTTCATATTATTGATTATAAATTACAGTTTAACCTGAAGTAAGAACAGTGCTCTCAGCATAATCGGTAAAGAATGATTCTGGCAAATCCTTGACCAAGGAAGCCCACCCCTCGCCAAAGAGAAGATTGGCTGTCAACTCATCCGGAACCCATCTGATCTCGCCTGTATTTTGGACTTGATAAACTTTGGGCACTGATGGAATCTTCATGAGAGTGCCTGTTTTGAAGGTGACATTTCGTCCAAGATTGTATCCAGCCATAGCATCATTCGTAACAACTTCAACCTGAGAAAAATCACTACCCCAATACGACTCCCAGATTTTCTGAGTCGGGTAAGCGTGCCGCACATTGTCAGCGCCAAGGAAATAAACGGCTGGCTGATCTGCCAACTTGATAAATCGACCGGTTTCAAAGTCTAAGACAGGAAAATCAACGGCCGCAACCTCATAGTTGATGTAAAAAGAACTAAAATATACCTCGTCAACATAAATATCATATGAGACTTCTCCAGCTACATTAGACCAAGTTTCAAATACTATACTTCCATTTTCATCAGAATAACCAGACTCCTTATCAATTCGAACGCCGACAGTTGAGAATGGATTAACCTCGACAAATATGTCTGATTTGGGATCATTATTCACATCACGAATATCAAAATTAATACTGACAACCTCATTCAAACCGGCAACTGACTTGGATACGACATAAGAAGAATTTTCTCGAGAATATATGGCACTATTGTCCACGGTAACGGTAATCGGATCGGTGGTGGATAAATTACCGGCATTATCAAAAGATTTGACATAAATTTCATGAGCGCCATCACCGTCAAAAACCCAATCATACTCCCAATGCAAATAATTATCCTGCAAATCAAATCCAATCTGACAGATTTCATCAATACAAACTTCAAGACTATTAATCAATGAACCCCCCTGATCACGAGCTTGTCCTTCGATTGTATAATAAGCACCATCAAGTAAAGTGTCCCCATCATCAAGATTGGTGACCACAATTTTTGGTCCAAATAAATCCGCATTGCTACCAGAACGTGAATCGAGATAATGAGTCGATGTGTCCATCAAATCACTGAGGGGAAGGCCCGTCTCACCGAGCACAAAAAGTCCTCGATCAACACCAGCATCAAAAAGCCCATCATCGGCCTGATCATAATATGTCGGAATTCTTAATTGCAGAGGAATACTTCGACTTAACGTCGTTGTCTCGACAGTAATAAAAAGTCGAGGGTTGTCGCCCAAAAAGACGGCTAAATCATCCCAATACCAATACTGCCCATCGACTGACCAATTCCCACAGCCTAAATCGGTGTCGATGGCCATACCATCAAAAACATTATTACCATCGTCCTGATAAAGACAGAGTTTATCAACTCCAATATTGGCAGTAGCCCCAGTATTCTCAACGGTCAAAGCATAAAGAAAGTCAATACCGGACAATTCAAAGTCAAATACCGGGTGATCAAAATGATACGAATACGTAACAGAGCTAAGAAGAGGATTCACCGAATACTCAACCGCAGCTGAGACTGGACCGGCAGGTAACAAGAAGAAAGAAAATATTAAAATAATAAATCCTATCTTTTTCATATTTGTTTAATTATATTTTTTAATAACGATTTGGATAGCGAGTCCTTAGCTCAGCACGAACTTCTGCAGCCCTGCTATCAAGCCCATTTTTTTCTAGAAAATCAAGATATCTATCTAATATAATATCTGGGTTATCAGAAACAAAATCAAAAGCTTTTTGAAAAAATGCATCTACTTCTTCAACAGATTTTTCTATATCACCATTTTCATACAAATAATAGAGAGCAACATATGGCTCGGACGAAACATTGTTTGACTCAATAGCCTTGAGATAATACTCTTCTGCTAATTCATACTCCCCTAAATCTTGATAAAGATGAGCTATGTTCCAGCGTAAAGCGTAAGCGTGATCATCAAACTTATTTTCATAATATCGATAAACATCAACGGCTCGGCGATTCAGCTCTTCCCGCTGTTCTAATGGCAAGACATCGGCAGCACTCTTCCAAGTCAACGCTGCATTCAAATAAGTGACCCGGCCAGGATCCTCTTCAGTTGGTACATCATCGCTAAGATTTGATTCATACTCACACGCCTCCCTAATGATTTCACTAGCATCCGGATACCGATCTAAATAATAATCACAGCCAGGAAGCTCCGACAAATCCTTTATTTTGTTCGATAGATAATAATCTTGATAAGCCCAATAGCCGCCAAGAACAACCACGACCAGAACAATGATAAAAATCAGTTTTTTACCCATAGCATAATTTCTTTATTTTATAGAAATATTATATCACTTGACAACTATATTATCAAACAAGGTGTTGAGGAAAAATCAAAGCTGGAGACGAGAAACAAATAAATAAAAAACAAAGCTCCGCGTAATGCGGAGCTTTGCCTATATCTTAACTCAGTAATTGAGAAAAGAATTATTTCACTAGAGCTGGACCACTTAGAGGTAATCCAATACCGGCGAAACTAGCGTTGGTAAGGTCTGCAGTTCCACTGCCTGAACCATCATCAAAACTAAGATCTGCGGCGGCATTGTTAATCTTCAAGCGGAGAGAGTCGCCAGTATCTTCATAGTCCTCAAGACCGGCTTCAACATAGTACACCTTGTAACCACCAGCAGGGATGGTTGAAGTGGCTGAACCAAAGTTGAATTCAACAGTAGTATCAGTACCATCACTGGTATCAAGACCTGTATTTGTATCAAGAGTCGTATTAGTAGCGTACTCATATAGAGTCCAGGTTTCATCATTATCAGTGTCATCAGCAGCTGAGGCAAGAGCGGTAACTCGGATATTTGATGTTGTATCAAATAGGAGTTTGAAGTTTGAATCAGCTGTAATTCGGAAACGTAACACTTCAGTAGTAGTTGGTGACAAAACAGTAGATACACCACTCTCTAGAGAGAAGGTTGGTTTTGTCTTCACAAACTTGTGGTTGTTGCCTGCATAATTTGCAGATGTACCAGCAGCATAAGTTTGTGATGTAGCACCCTTGGCTGAAACAGCAGTTGTGTCAGTTTGGGTAGCCACGTTACTAATTTGGAATGTTAGATCTGAACCATCATCCAAGAAAGTTGCATTGGCAGTAGCAGTACCGTCAGCACGAAGCTCTACATACATAGAATCGTTCTTTGGAACGGTGAACAATCCAGTAGCACTATAGAACACTCCGGTGTTAGCAGTACTGTCAGTCAAACTTGTAAGAGTTGAACCAACTTGAACACCATCAACATACAACTTTAAGTTCTGAACATTACCTGGGTTGTCATCGGTACCGTTTTCAGTAAGCTGTAAACGGTGAACGATTAGATCCTCAACATTATTAGCTGAGAATTCCCAAGCAGCTACAGTTTGATTTGTCTTTCCAGCCACAATATAACTAGATGTTGGGTTGGTAGGAGCAGCTGCAGCAGCAATAGTCAAAGTACCAGCAGTTACAACTGTGATAGCTTGACCAGGTACGTCTGTTGAGTATGACACAGTAGAACTGGTGTCAATACCTAGACCAGAAACAGAGTCAACGGCGATTGGATCTGTATCGTTCCAACCAGCGTTAGCAGTATCCTTTACATCAGCATATAGAGTGATAGTTTCAGTCATTCCAGCAGAAATGGTGATTCTAGGACTCAAGTTGATGCTGGTAGAAGTACCGTTGGTTGAGCTTGGGTTTGCAGAGGTTCCACGTTCTACACCACCAATAACAAGTGATAGATTCTGGAAACCGCCACCAATACCTTGAGCACCACCATCAACGAAAGCAATACTACTTACTTCAACATCTTCAGCTGTGCCGGCAGTAAGAACCCATGAACCAACAATTACATCTTGAGCACCTTGTACGACACTCATGTCAGAAACTGTTGAGTTCAATGTTGGGGTAATACTAGCGTCAGCAACAGTCAAAGCGTTAGCACCTGATGCGGTGCTGCTTCCAGTTGTACCTGTACTTTGGCGGAAGAAATTGTTTGTTCCGGCTTCCAAAGTTAGAAGAATAGTATCATCAGCAGCCATATCAACACTAGCACCTGTTTTGACATCACCATAGATCTCCACTACATAGATTGCTCCAGCAGGAATAATAAAGGTGTTGCCAAAAGTAAAGGTAGTATCATCATCAGCAGCAGCGTCATCATCGGTGGTATCACCGTCAGCTGTTGCATCAGAGTCTAGATCCTTGGTGGTTCCAAGTTGTGTACCATTAACAAGAATCTTACCATTGTCGACGTTATCTGTATCTAGAGCACCACCAACGGTAGTACGCACGATCAGACTGCTTACCTTGATATCTTCACCAATAGCTCGGAAATTCCACTTACCTAGAAGACGGTTAGTTGTTCCAGCAGCGATAGAGCCACTTGGAGAATCAATAGCCTTAGAGATTTGTAGAGAACCGGTGCTAATAGTAGTTGTGTTAGATGCAGCGATGATAGTATAAGTATCAGAAGCATTAACACGGACATAACGGCTATAGTTGGTGTCAAAAGACATTACATCATAACCATTTTGAACTTGGAAATAGAAAGTACGGTTTGTACCCTTCACAATATCTCCACGGAATTGAATAGTTTTTGTTTGACCAGCTGTGATCTCATAGTTTAGACCATCAAATGTAACGGTCTTAGCTGAATCCAAACTAGTAGCAGTACCTAGAATATCAATACCATCATATAGGTATAGATTTTCAAAGGTATCTGATTCTAGAGTACCAACAGCAGTTAATTTCAAGCTGTCAAGACGCATTTTTTGGTCAGCAGCGGCTAGAGTGAATCTCCATAGCTCTTGATCAGTCAATCCGGCTTCGATTGAAGTTCCAGGATCTGAAGCAGTAGCAAGGGTCATCTTACCTAGGTCGCTAACTTGTGCAGTTTCGAACTTGTTACTAGAAACTGGGAAGCTTCCAGAAACACTACCACCACCAACAAGAACTACATCAGAAGCAGAATCAACTGAGAATGATAGAGTCTTGTTTGCAGACGTACCATTAGTCAAGTCTAACTTCAATGTAAGAGTCTTGGTAGTACCACTTGAAACAGTAAAATTGGTACCGAATGTGTAGTAGTTATTTGAATATGACGGAGCGTCAGAAATCAAAGTTCCGGCGTCATCATATAGATATAGAGTTGCGAAGTCAGTATTTGAAGTAATATCTTTTCTGTGTAGACGTACTGAATCAACCACAGCGTCACCACCTGAAGCAGTAACATAGAACTTAAATACTGAAGTCATGTCTTCTGAACCATCAGTTGAGGTAGAATCCAAAATAATTTGGGTTCCAGCCGGATTTGATGAGCTCAAGCCGAACATAACGTTTCCACCTGAAGTTGGAGCACTACCGGCACCACCACCTTGTGAAGTATCCACAAGAGAAGCAGTGTAAGCAGCAATATCACTACCAGCTGTGAAGCTCATAGTGCTTGGAGCAGTAACAATATCAGACCAAGCAAAACCATTGGTAGTAAAAGCACCAGAGTTTGCGAATTTTGACCAAGTTCCATCAGTGTTTACATAATAAACATCTGCACCTGAAGCCATTTTCACAAGTGAACCGGCTGGGTACTCAGTACCATCAAGAGCTAGACCAGAATCTGTGTAGTTAACCCAAAATCCATCAGGAACATCAATTACACGTGATGCCCAGTTTGCACCAAACAAAGTTGCTGCAGCTGACTCACTAGCAATGTGGCGGAGCATGCCATTTGGCTCAACCGCGAAAACTTTTGGTACAGTTGTAATTTTTACAAGTCTTGTACCAGCGCGGGCAACGACATTACCTGCAAGCTCGATAGCTGCAAGTTCATCGTCAGTAACGGTTTTCACACCAGAAAAATCACCATACCAAGTCATGTAAGTTGACTGGGTTGGAAAAGTATAACGTTTTCCGTCAGCAGCATAATAATATACTGCAGCCCCACTGGCTTTGATCAAATCACCAGCTGACAAAGTGACAGCTGAAGCTACTGGTACAAACACAGCAGCACCCATTGACCAAAGAATAGTAGTCAACACTACAGAAAAGGTAAAGACCTTTTTAAGTGTATTCATAGAGAATTACATTCCTTTCAGTGTAGAGATACATTAATTATCCGATCGGAATAATTAATAATAATCCCCCACATTTTTATAATATTTATGTGCCTGTCACTTGATTGCTCAAGCTCGACCTTATAGACGCGCACAACCTGTTGAATCGATATTTAGATATAAACTCTTCAGGATTTTTTTATAAATAAATTAATTAGTGACATTGTTGAGCATTATAGCTCAATTGCATCATCCGTATCAACTGAATTATCCTCAGGTAAAACTGCTGGCACAACCGGAGCCGATGTATTTACTCTTGCAGCTTCAAGATTTGATTCATCAACCGGAATAAGTTCTTCAATTTTACTATCTATAATATCTTTGTATTCACGAGCGATCGCCGAACTCTCTCTCAATTTTTCAAGAGCATTGATCAAGTCGCCTTGATTGAGTAGGGAACTGGCTTCATCAAGTAATCTCTGAGCTGATTCTGAGCCGGCAACCTCGGTCTTAACGGTTACATCAGTAGTCTCTACAGTTTTTTCTGAATCAGTTGGGGCAACCTTATCGACCTCAGCTTGACCGGAAGTGTCTACGACTGATTTTTCTCGCTCTGCCACTTCAGTAATCCTATCTCCGACTTTTTTGATTTGAGCCTCAACTGTTTCAAGCATTTCTTCACTTGATAACTCAGCCTCACCCTTGTCATACTTATCAACAATAACTTCAACGGCTTTAGCTTGAGTCTCTTCAATTTCAGCCTGAGCAGCATCTATATTCTTCACGACAGCAAGATCACCTTTCAAATCGTTATTATTATCTAAACGACTGGCAATTGCCTCTACTTTCAAATCAACCTGTTTAACCACCTCAATAGAGCGATTAACAACGTCCTTTTCAGCCTTTACAGTCTTTACTTTTTCAAGTGTTTCTTGAATATTGTCCATGTTCTTTTTAAAATTGTCCGTAGCGACGGAAATCTGTTCTCGCCTTTTTACAGGATCTGTTTCATTCGCAGCGATTTGTTCAATTTCACTGACTCGCTCTTCTGCAAAATCAACATGCAATTCAGCTTTTCGATCCTCAGAAACGGTTAAACCTACTTGAACTTTTTCAGAAGTAAGCTTGACCGGATAGAGGATGTCTCCAGGGATACTAGATTTTGAAGCATTAACAGTAAATGCACCTGAGCCAAACACAAACAAAACCGCTACTGTAACAATACCGATTGGTTTGGCCAAAAAATTAATAAAACTAATAGGAACCATCATTCTAATCAAATTCCAGCCATCAAAAAAAGAAGACTTTCGAGCCGAGCCTTGAGAACTGATTTGCGCAAGCAAAACATCTCTATTGGCTTTGGTCCAATCTTCTCTAGGCTTTACACCCTTAAGGTCTTTTAATTGCTTGATTATCTTATCCATTTTAAATAATGTTTTTATTCACCCAAAATTTCTTGGATTCTTTTTATAGCACGATGCAACAGAACGCGCACATTACTCTTTGACTTTTTAATGATTGAGGCGATTTCATTGACTGATAAACCCTCAACATAACGGAGAATAACTACTTCACGATATTCATCTTTGATTTGATCTAAAGCCTGTTCAATATTCTTAACCTCAAGCTTGATATCAATATCCTTTTCAACATCTCTAGAATCGACAATATTGTGATACTGATCCTCATCGGTCAGTGGTAAGTCCTGACGTTTCTTTTGACGATAGTAATCAATGACTGCATTTCGAGCCACTCGATATAGCAAGGCGTTAAAATTACTAATCTTTTTGTCTGTAGTTTTAATATACTGCCAGCTTTTCAAAAATACTTCCGCAGTTATATCCTCCGCATCTTCGACTGAAGATACTTTATATAAGATAAAACGAAAAATTTTGGCTACATATAAATCATATAACAAACCATAAGCTGTGGCGTCATGCTGGTAACGAACCTTATAGAGTAGAAATTTTTCTTTTATTGAATTGGTCTTCATTAATGTAGACGAAAGAGTGTAAGAAGTATTACACTAAGTCGGTTTAATTTTTCAAGTTTAATAGGAATATTATACTACAATTTTATTTTTTTGTAAATACCTAAAATAGGATAAATAGCCTATTAAGACATAAAGCTTGCGCGAAGTAAATACCGGTCAAATTAGTCTATTCTAGCCACTTTTGACAATAAATCGTTGATTTGATACGATATAAGGGTAAATGTATACACTAGTGTATACAAACAGCTCATATTCATCATCTATGGAATTACCACAAAAAATAGTACGTGTATCCATTTCAGAGGCTGCAAGGTTGTTCGGAGTTGACCCACACACGATAAGAAGAGCAATAAAACGCCAGGAATTGCGCTATGTTGTGGTCCAAGCTAGATACAAAGTCAACTTTGAAAGCCTGGTCGAGTGGTCTCAAAATCGAACTACTGTCCGCAACAAAACAAACTCACAGGGAATTGGACAGTTTGTGGATCGATGGAAAATAAGCAATAAAAAATTTAGTCCAAACCCCAAAGTCCTTAAGCAAGAGAAAAATGAGACTGAAGATCAAAACTAAATTATTTTTACTTGGCAATATTTGATTTGAGGCAAGATGAAATAGAATGCGACCGCTTGGAATCAAGCGAACAATCATACACAAAATTCACGGCTCGAACAATATCTGACCAACTATAATTTTTTATTACATGTCTTTGGGCTGCTCGACCAACGCGCTCAACCAAAGCAGGATGCCCCAACAGATACTTCAGCTTTTGCTGCAGACTAAAAACACTTTTATTTTTAAAGACAAAACCAAAGCCGCCGGCAATTGCCTCTGTACTCTGGGGGATGCTGGAGACTAAACAACAACAGCCAAAACTCATTGCTTCAAGCACGACTATTGGCAAACCTTCTGATTCAGACGGTAAAACAAAGAGGTAAGCATTTGAATACAACTCAGCCCATAGCCGGCTGTCTTTTTTTACACCACCGGTAAAAACAATATTGGGATTACTGTCAGCTTGAAGCTTGAGTTCACCAACATACGTATCGGTAAAAGCTGAGTCACCCGCGATAACTAATTGTTTCTTTGGATATAATCTTTGATAAGCCTCAATCAGATAATGGGCGCCCTTGTGCCGAACTAGACGAGACAAAAACAATATGTAGCCACCCTTCACCAATCCAAATTTTAACTTTATTTCATTGGCTGGGACAGACTTATTGGGGTCAACGCCATTGGGAATATAGATGGTTTTTTTGCCATACTTTTTTTGAGAATAACGCTGTAGATACTTGGACACAGCAATTGTCTCATGAGCGAAATGGACAGCACACCATTCGCCGAGCAGTAAAAACATCTTAGCTAATAGATTCCACTTGCCATGATGCCGATCTATACTGTGAAATGTAATTATAACCCGAGAGCTAGGGGAGAAAAGACGGGGGATCCAGGCCAGTAAAGCCGGACCAACTCCATGATAATGAATAATGTCAAAATTTCGCCTGACCGCATCAATAGAAGCTAAGAGGACATGAGAAATAGTATCCCAATTCTTGGTTTTAATCGAAGGTTTATAGATTATAAAAATACCTTGATATTTTTTTCTCTGATTAGCCACATACCAAGGTCTGGCATAGACAAAAACATTGTGACCCTCTCGAGCCAAACCAAGAGCCAACTTTTCAACATGGGTCTCAACACCACCGGTAACTGCAGGTAACCCCTTTTGTCCAATAAATGCAATTTTCATTTTATAAAACTTAAAGATACAGCACCTCAGTCGCTTGCGCTGTTTTAATTGTATATATTATACCATATTTAATTCTTGAAAAAAATGCGGTATAATGATTATATAAAAATATGATTTTTTTTAATTTACGATATAAGTAATTCATAAACTCAAAATTATGATAAATGAACCGAAACCCAATAAACCAACAATAGATAAAGCTAAGCCTGAGCAATCCGAAATAAAAACCTTGGACATGAAACAGATTGTGGCAATGCTTGATGAGGCTGGTGTCTCAAAGAATAACTATGAGAAAGAATGGAACTTTGAAGCTGATATTTACCGCGAAATCATATGGAGATTAGCTAATATCTTTTCAAAAAGACAGGGCTGGGGAACTGAGACGACTCACTCTGAATACGCAGCTGACAAGAAAACAGGTCTTGTAAACAGTCTGCATCTTTGTTTGGAGTTTTTTGAAGATACGGAAGATGCTGAGCGCAGAGACTATGAGGAATTCAAAACATTCCTCGAGCAAAACATTCTTTTGATACCTCAAGAACTGCGTCAAAGGTTCAAAATGTATGTTGGTTTTAATTATGGTAACAACGGAGCGGTTGTTATAGACGACAATAAAATAAAGATTATAGATCAAGATGACTTCATGAAACTTCCAAGTGATGGCGCCATCGGATACCCAAACAGAACCACAAGAGATAAACTTATCGACACATTGGCTGATAAACTTGAATCAATAATAGAAAAATAAATATGCTCATTGCCCTTTTAATTTTAGCGGCCGGATTTGCTGTATTGATAAAAAGTGCTGAAATCCTGATTAACGGATCATCAGCTCTGGCCAAACGAATGGGGATATCAACCATCGTCATTGGCCTGACCGTTGTGGCATTCGGAACATCGGCTCCGGAATTGATTGTCAATATTTTTTCCAGCTTACAAGGATCTTCAGAAATTGCCGTGGGAAATATTGTCGGTAGCAACATTGCAAACATCCTACTTATTCTGGGTGTAGCGGTAATTATTAGAAAAATGTCCGTAAAAAGAAATACCACTTGGAAAGAAATACCCCTTTCATTATTGGCCGTTTTAGTTTTGGCCTTTCTAGCTAACGATGCAATCATTGATGGGGCGGCTTCTTCTGTATTAAGTAGAATTGATGGGTTAATCCTATTGAGCTTCTTTATAATCTTTTTGTATTATACTTTTGGGATTGCCAAATTGCCACAGAATGGCAAAGATATCAAAATCAAACAGATGGGCAAGTTGAAAATAGCGATCTTCATCATAGCCGGAATTGTCGGTTTGGCTGTCGGAGGAAAGCTGGTGGTCGACAATGCCATCATCATAGCCACGTTCCTCGGTGTAAGCGAAGCACTAATTGGTCTGACTGTCATAGCTCTTGGAACTTCGATACCGGAACTGGTTACTGCGGCAGTAGCAGCCTACAAAGACCAAGCTGACATTGCTATTGGTAATGTTGTCGGATCAAATATTTTCAATGTTCTGTGGATTCTGGGATTGAGCGCTGTCATCAAACCGCTACCATTTACAACCGCATTAAATATCGATGTATTCATTGCTCTGGCAGTGACGATAATATTATTCTTCTCGATTTTTATTGGAGAAAAACACGTCCTCAAACGATGGGAAGGGCTAAGCTTCATACTGCTATACATCGCTTATATCACATACATAATATTTAGAGGTTAAAAGACACAATACAACAAAAAAACTCGGGTAGACCGAGCTTTTTTATACTTGTAAAAGTTATCAATCTTTGGTAATGTGCCTAATAAAGCTCATTTACAACCAAAAACAACACCCATAGAGAAAAACAAAAAGGAGGAAGAATGAACAAGAAGCTTGCGCTGATCCTGTCAATCACTAGCATAATGACTATTAGTGGCTGTGCTGGGGCTTTTTGGCTGGGGACTTTAATTCCATTCATAGTTGTTTATATTATTTTAACTGCAATCTTGGGAATGATCTTTGGCTGGATTCCGTGGGTAAAATATGGCGTCCCTGTAGCTGCCCTGGTCATTACCGCAATAATGTACGTGGGATTTGTTAAGGATATAACCAGTGTCAATACAAAAATTCAAGCCAGACAGGAAAAGAAAACGGTAATAGCTCAGCAAACCAGACAGCAAGCCATGAGCATTCTGGAACTTCTAAAAATTTATACTGACGCGTCAGATCGTACAACTCCATGCAAAATAAAAAAACTTCAAGAAGGTATTGTGACAATACATCATAGTTCAAAAACTTATAAACTGGAGTTTTGTGGTTGTGACAGGGAAAGCAGCTGCTATGAAAATCAAGACTGCCAAAAATCAAGAGCAATACACACATCAGCTGGAACGTTCCATGGTCAAGGCTACTGTGTTAATCAGAATTATCAGACTCAATATGGCCCCAATGGTAATTATTTTGTTATTCCCGAAGGCTTCGATGGTAAAACCGGAAAAGTTGACCCCAGATATATCATGCAAACCCTAGATAAAGATCCTCATTCCAACACTGTCTATTTTAAACAAGGCTACCCCAAAAAACTGCCTCGAGAATGTAAACGACACTTTGACAAAGATACGGTTTCCCTGACAGCCAGGAGCGATGATGAATACTATCTAGCCAATTGCCGCTGCCGCCTAGATTCAGACTGTTACCAGGATGAATATTGCGATAAAGCCTGGGCAGTAAAAAAAATGAAGAGAATAGAAAAGGATGGGGCACTGACTTTATTGGATGTCGGCTATTGCGTCAAACAAAAGTTCTGGATTACCGACATTACATGGCACTAATAAAAATAGAGAACTAACTTCTCCATTTCTCTTTGATTGATATGATGGGATAAAGGCCTTAAATTAATAATAATGATTGAACTAATAAAGCCACCAGAGAGGAATAATGGAAACAAGACCTAAGTACGAACAAATCTGTAGTGGAAACATTGATCCAAATTCAATCAGCCCAACTGAATTATTTGAATTGGCCAGTCAAGCAGCACTTGCCGGTAAACCTGAAATCAAAAACCATATTTATGACTTGATTTTGAATCATCCACAAGCAGCTGAGGATGAAAAAGTAAGGGTAATGATTCATAGAGCTGACTGGATGAGACGTCAAGGTGAACCGGTTGAAGCCATGGGTGCCTTGGAACTAATCCATCCTGGTGATAAACAATCCCAGATTGAATGGCTGCAAGCCATGGGGGAATGCCACCTGGCAATTTTTGACTACCACAGACAACAAGCAATATCCTTGGCTAAAGAGGCCTACGAAATAAGCCGCCGCGGAAACGAACTGCCTGACAAAATTCTATACCGCCTAGAAGCATTAATCGCTCGACAACTGACAGTGGCTGACTTTATTGATTACAATAAAAATTGCACTGACTATGGGGACCTACTCAAAAAAAGTAGCAGTGAGGGACTACTCACTGCAAAGCAAGAAGCCAGAGCTACGTACACACTCAATATGCTGATTGCTCGAAAAGCCAAGAAACAAGAAGACTGGTTAGTGGCCGGCAACTACTTCAATAAGGCTGCAACCTCCGATGTTGCACTGGTTAACAAAGTGGTCGCGGTATTGGAATACCTTTTCTGTCACCTGCACCACCACCCAACTCTCCAGTGTTTACGCAAGAAGATGGTCGCATACTATCAAGAAAATAAACACGCACTGACTCCGACTATCATCAACGCCCTAAAACCAGAATATGTTTTTGTCGAAGTAAAACTGGCCAATGAAAAATAAAATAGAGAACTAACTTCTCTATTTTTTCTTTTGACAATTTTTGCACAGGCCAAAGAAAATTAACTGATGTCGTTCAACATTTAAGTCGTGGCGTTTGGCCAGCTGAGAATTCAACTCCAGGAGGGGATCCAAGTCAATATGCTCCACTTTGTCGCACTTTTGGCAGACAAAATGATAATGATCTCCATGGTTTAACTCAAAGCGAGTAAAATTTTTGGAATATGATAGGGAAGAGACCTTGCCCTGTTTTTCCAAAATAATTAAATTACGATAAATCGTCGACAAACTGACCCGGGGTAAATCTTTTTTGATGATCTGAAAAATTTCTTGAGCAGTAGGGTGGGCGAGTGAGCGGTGCAAATAATCAAGTATTAATTGGCGTTGATTAGTTTCACGAAATAAATTTTGTTTTATTTTAGGCATTTGATAGTTTAAATCAATAATGGTTCCTAATTGCATTATATTATGAATAGCATAACGGGCAAAAAAGTTATCCACATCCCCCACTTCTAAAAAAGTTATCCACAGTTTGACAAATGCTCTATTTTGTTGCAAAAAAATAAACTGGGTAAAATCCCAATTTTTAAAACTAAATCCCCTCACTTTTGTTAGCGAGTAACTTCGATCCGTTCCCCCTCCCCCACCTGACAAGACCCAACCGTGACCTTATCATCACCAGATTTCTTTAGATAGTAGCCGGCGGACATTAAATTTTGCCCACTCAAATACCCTCCAGCTACCAACTGTGTTAGATTTACCATACCTGACAAAGTTTCCGTACAATCAGAAAAACCATCACCGCCCCCGTCTAGTGTCGCAAAATAAGCCCGGTTAATATCAAGATCCCTAATGGTCGGCAAAAGCTGGCCCTGATAATCAATCTTGTTGACCTGAATGGCATTGCTAATGGCCAAAACATCGGCCCAAGCTTGATCATTTGGATCTGGACTGACGTTTATTATCGGATTGAGAATAATAAAAACAATACCGGATGTGACCAATAAAAATAATACGAATAAAATTGATTCCAAGGTGGAAATTCCTTTTTGCATATAATTGTATTTTATCACAAAACCACCAAGTAATAAAACTATATTTTCATTTAAAATAATTTGTAAGCCAATTGATAGTTTGAACAACACTGTTTCACGGTCAATTATTTCATTTTTGCTTGCTTGCTAATTGAATAAATATACGGCAAACAATTCATTAAAATTCAATAATAAAAAGACCGCCTATTTTTATGACGGTTTAAAACAGCGGCTTGGTCAGAATCTGTTTGAACTTCTTGAAAGAAACATCGCCAAGCTTGGCTTCTAGCTTATGAACTTCAGCGTGTAGCTGATGGATCATTTGAACTGTACTGCGGAACTTTTGGGCCATGATGCAATTCAGATTGAAATTGAGCTTGGCAAAAATCTTCGGCTGCTCATTTTGCAATCGTAACCAGCTGGTTGTGGTGAGTTTAAGTACCGCGACATCAGTCAAAGCAAATATTGACGCTGTACGCGCACCATTATCAATCAGGGAAATTTCACCCATAATCGTACCGGCGCCAAAACTCTTAACGTAATAACCCTGGACCTTGACTGAAACTCGGCCAGTCATGATGAGCATCATCTCATCGCCAGCTACGCCTTCTGTCATCAGCATCGTATCCTTCAAAAATTCCGCTTCTTCAAAATACATTAACACAGTGGCAATGTCAGCCTCACTCAAACCATGAAAAAAGTCTGACTTGAAAGTCTGGCCCATACTACCTCCTACTCGCTCTAGACAAAGAGCTGTTTGTTTGGGGACTCCAATAATATTACAACACAAAAGCAATAATTGCAAATTACTTAGCAATGACAACTTCGACCTGTTCATCAGTCAAACCGACCGCTTTTAGAAAATCAACCATTTGCTCGTCAGATAGTTTCATATTTTTTCGTAACAAACCATGACTGGCCATCTTGATGGCACCCAACTCATCCTGGGCCAAATAGCGCTGAAAATTTATAAATGATTTAACAAGTCTTTTTTTCTGATTTTCATCAAGTGACTGCACTTTCCCCAATTGTTCAGGAATAACCACTTTAACATTTTTATCATATACATACTCACCGTTATGAAAAACAACTTTGGGTCGAGCATTGTCACCAGCTTGCATTCCCTCAACCGCATCAACAATCGCAGGCAAGGCTTTGCCCAATTCACTGATGGCAGCAATCTGAACTTTACATTTTTCAACCACGTCCTTAATTTTGGATCTTTCATTTTCGTATGATGAATTTTCCATCCGTTCACGAGTCTCTTCGTTATAATTGGCTCCCTTGTCAGCTCGACCAAAGGCGAATAAAATGTTAAATTTATCTTTGATGGACAAATCTACTGGCAACATATCTGCATGTTCCATCCGTTCTGCATAATAAGTCAAATCTTTACCTTCAGGTAAATCATATTTACTTGTCTTGGGGCTTTTTTTGCGTTTACTTTTTTCATCTTTTTTAATGCCAATAAAATGATTCATGATCTGCATAATATCTCCGTGCATCCGAACTAATTTGACCACAAATTCGAGCTCTTCGGGTTTTAAATCAAAATTTTCTGTCAAAATACGGCGACTCATCTTGGCACTAAAAGATTCATGGTTGGCATAACGTCTTTTTTCCGGATCCTGGGGATGAATCTGTCGACCACTCTCCCCTTTTTTGCCAATATCTGTGGTCTTACCCAAATCATGCATCAAACCAGCGAGACGAATTAATTTCTGTAACTTTGGATCCAATGATAAAATAAATGGATCATTTTCTAAAGCTGCTACCAACTCCTTGGTATGAACATCCAAAGTTAAAGTATGATAATCGCTCTTTTGGTCAAAGCCAATCATTTTTTTAAAATCAGGTAAGGCTTCGGCCAATTGGTCAAAAGTGACATCCAAACCGAACTGCTTTTTTTCTTGTTGTTCCTGAGGGAACTCTTCCATATTTGTTGAGATTAAGATAATTGGGAATATTGAGTTATGTCTCGACTCAAACGAGACGACTAAATTACAATTTTACTTGTTCGAGCCGATCTTTTGACTGCTTGAACGAATCTATCTTGCTTCGCAATCGTTGAGCAACAACTTTTGAGTCGATCATAGAAAGAAAATGATAAGTGGGATTATTTTCACCGTCATCAGTCAGATAAAACCTTTGGAGTAGCACCAGACCATTCCCAAGCATTTTTATGTTATCATTTTGCTCTGGAAATTCTCCAGGGACTTCAAACTCCTGAAACGCAGTGATGTTAGTTATAATATAAACCTCCAAGAGCTTTGTTGATAGCCTCTGATTCTTCATCCATGTCATATTCTGTTCGATAGCCAATATAATATCTTGAACCACCAGAAACCCGATTATTTTCAATCGTGCTCCCCTCCCTGACAAGTTCATCATATTTTTTGGCCAATGCTTTTAGTTGTTGGTACACATCCTCCCCCAGAGATTCATGATCCCTCTTTGACCCGGTGGACTGTTCAAAATTGTCGCCCCTATTCATGGCATCAATAATTTCACCCTTCAGGACTACAATTGTATCCCCAAATTTTTTTATTGTATCAGCCAACCTTTCTTTAGCTTTATCAATCTCGACTTGGTTCAAAACGTGAAATGAAATATCACCACCATGATCATGATATGGATCAGATTCTCGCTTCAAAATAACCATTTTATTATTTACTAATTTTATGGAGTCATTGAATATATAACCATTCCCTCCAGGAATCTCAGTAGCTTCTGTTTCAATTGCATCAAAAATATCTAGGAACTTTTCAGTAAATTCTAGACTGTCAAAATAATCACCTCGCCATATTTGGTCAGCTTCAAGCTGAATCACCATATCTGGCATCAAAATCTGCTTGCAGGGCGGTGATTTTCTTAATCAATTCTGGCGGTACTTCTTTAGTTGGAGCACTTGGTTGTTCAAACATACATGATTTATTTAAAATTAAATATCTTCTCCATGATAATAGCTCCGGCCATAGCAACATTCAAAGACTCAATTTGGCCGGAAGTTTTTATAGTGACTTTTTGGTCGGCTAACAATTCAAGCTCGGAGTCAACGCCATGAGATTCACTGCCGAGAACAAGACAAACCGGCTTTGTGGCTGCAACAAATCGCCCACCATCATGAACCGGCGTACTGACAATAACATAATCATCTTTTAAGTCAGACAATTGTTTGGAGAAAGAAAAGTTCAATTTGAAAACCGCGTCCTTGGCGGCGTGAATAACTTTGGGATTGTACAGGTCAACGCAGCCTGAGTCTAAAATTACATTATGGAAATCAAAAGCGACTGCGCTGCGAAGTAATGTTCCAAGGTTGCCCGGGTCACTGATGGCGTTCAAGTATAAAGAATTGACTGCTGAGTCAAACTTTTCCGGTATTTGAGAATATACGGCTAATATCCCAGCCGGTGAATCCAAATTTGAGATTGATTTATTAACTTTATCATCTATCTCATACCCCTCCCCCACTTTACCAATTATTGAATCAATTTCCGGATTTTTTTTGATAAAATCAGATGTAACAAATATTTTGACTGGAATGTAACCAGAATTAAAAGCATCACTGATGATTTTAAAATTTTCCACGACAAACAAACCGGTTTCCTGCCGATATTTTTTTTGTTGCAGTTTTTTGACTTCTTTGACAACTGAATTTGATGTAGAATTTATTGTTTTCATATGAATTATTATATCAAAAAACAGTCAAATAATGAAATTTTGTCTCATTGACAAATTACAAAAAAATGGATATACTTCAACGTCGCTCATCACTAAAGGAGAAAACATGTACGGCTATTACAAACCGGAAAATGGTAAAATTAACGTTTATCGGTTTATTATAGAAAATTTTCTTAATATTTGCGCTCTTTTTATGGTTGAACCACCTCAGGCCATTGTTGGTAATATCAAAGACTTGAATATCCAGCCAGAAAATAGGCCCAAATATACATCGGTAGCGTCTGTGACTAAAGTTAGAGCAATCGATAAGACGACCGGAGAAAAAGTCGCAAAATATTTTTTAATTCTGGATACGGATACTGCAGATTTGCAGGATTTATATCATAAAATCTCAGCCAAAGAATTTTTTCTCGCTCTGTGGGAAGTTATATTTCACGAAGCGCGTCACATTGTTCAGCTTTATCTGTTTGAAAGTGATCAGAGACAACTGATTGGATTACGTGATATTCTTGCTATCAAGCAATTGAATCCTGACGTTGCCAGCTGGGTGCAAGAGAAAATGAAAGGTTGTAAAGAAGAAGAATATAAAGTTCGACGGATGGAATTTGATGCGACTGTAATTGAATGTCTGGTTTATCTAAATTTCATTAATTCTATGAGTTGTGACGAAGAAGTTAATTTCAACAAACTGTGTCACTTGCTGGTCTTGAACCGAAAAGAATTGCTTGAGAAACTTGATCTTTTCGTTCCCAATCAAACCTCTGACAATACCCTACCAAGACAAGAATTTGACTTTACAGTGGAATCAGAATCTATGCTAATTGGACTGAAAACTACTTAAACTAGACTATAAACATAGTCTTTTTTATTTTATTTTACATAATAAACGCCACTTAGTGCCACTGAGTCGTTGACATTTTTATAAAAATGTAGTATAATTATCAATTCCCTATTCAGATAATTGCAATTTATTTTCTCAACCACCAACCCCATCACTCAAATGGAAAGGACAATCAAATGGGAATCAAGATCTTTCTGGACGATGTCCGTAAGCCGCCAGTCGGTTGGCTGCTCGTCCGTACGCCGGCTGAGGTGATCGAGATGCTCAAGACCGGTACGGTCGATGAGCTCTCCCTGGATCACGACATTGCCCTCTGGGATGACCAGGGCGACGAGATCAAGGGGACGGCGGTGACCGACTGGCTTGAGGAGCAGTACTTTCTGCTCTCCCGCGGTGAGGACTGCGATGTCAACTTCCCGCCACCGAGAGTTCTGAAGGTTCACTCCGACAACTGCGTTGGCAAGCCCAGTATGCTGGCCGCTATTCGCAACATCCGTCGGTTCTGGGAGCTGGCGCAGAGCTAAAAGAGAGGAAACAAAAAATGTACGACAATTTAAAATCTAGTACAAAAGCGGCGATTCGTAAAACGAATCGCCGCTTAACCTTTTAAATATATTTAATTGCCCATACTTCCCGCCTACGATGAATCTTCGGCGGGCAGGCTCAAACAAAAATTTTTATTCTGGGAGCAACCAGAATGACGCCTGGCCGCGTTTGGCTGTTTCTGTTTGAATTCTGGTCGTAATTTTCTTTTTGGCGTATGCGATCATCATGCGATTCTGGCCGCCACGAATACTCCGGATAAAAGACAATAGAACCCCTTTATCTTCTTTATCCATTTTACCGCCGGCCGATCGGTACATCACCAACGCATCATTGACTGATTTCGTGATAGCATCTGCTTGAGATTCACCATTTCTAATATACGTTAAATATCGCAATTGGCTGGCTTTGATTATATCTTTGTACTGACCAATGAAATTTTCGATGATTGACTTTACCTGATCTCTAATCCATTCCAATCTGGTCTCCAATGCGGCAACAACAAACTCACTGTCGCGTTTGTAAGACATAAACAAATCCTTGTCATCATCTGACATTTCAAGTTTTTCCCAGTCAAAACGATCAAGCAGTTTGTCCCACTTCATGCGATCGCGGACAAATTTTTTGTTGTCATATTCTATGGCTTTTACTTTGACCGTGACTTGCTCTCCGGTATCATGATCATGATAAATAGCCATCAAACCTTCTAAATTGTGCAATTCTCCCTCGGTCTGAGCTTTTTGATAAATCTCAGCAATTGTCAGGTCTTCAAATTGATCGGTCAAATCATATGCGGTCCGACAGCCAAGGGCTTTGGCCGTATCGGCCACCTTTTGCCAGGGTAAATCTGCGCCGGTCGCGGTGATATTTGAATTTAACAAGACCAATTCCTTGCGCCCCTCATAGTCAACAACATGCGGGTCTTCGGGCAAAATAATTTCAAATAAATACGTATTGTTTTTATCCAGGGCGTTAGTATTCATCTGTTCCAGCATTTCGGTGGCCGGCACGGTGTAGCCGGGGTTGTGAAAGCTAAATTTGGTAGCTATTCGCCACTGCCCTCCATGAAAATAACAAATTCCCATGGAACCATTAACCTTTTCAAACACTTTTTCCGGTTTAAAATCCAATTGATCCAAAGAAATCTCAATACCGGTTTTGTGGGTTTTTTTGAACGGACGAGCAACGATGTTTCCCTTACGATCAATAATCAAACCGCGAAAGTTTCTGAGCACGGGGAATTTTTCCCAAGTACTGTTAACTTCTGTTAATTCATGATAGCTAATAATGGTCAGGCCTTCATACTCGCTATTCCGCTTGCCGGAATTGAGTTTGAGCATAAGCTGGTCTTCAAAAAAGTTTACCAGCTGCCAGAGTTTTTCACCACTGGGCAGTTCTGGATTTTTGGCCATTTCAAACAGCTCCACCAGATGAGGCTCGTCATGTTTGATCACTTCCATTTCCGGGTATTTCAAAGCATGTAAAGTCGGTCCGGTAACGTCCAGACCAACGGTGCCAGAACGATAATCAATGGTAACTTCGCGATCATGAGTATGACCGCCGACAACAATTATATCCGGATTGGTGGCGGTAGTGGTTCGTAATTTGAGATTTTCTTGAGACGGACCCAACCACATTTTCTTGCCATGAGTCATGATCATCTTTTGTTTGTCATCAAGTTCTTCATCTTCCTTGGGGATATGCGGCAGTGAAGCATGAACCGCTACCAAATGACGCCATTCTTTGTAAATGGGCGCAGCATTCATCGTATCAAGTAATTCTTTGAAAGCATTTTTACTAATTCTAGGCCTACGACTTTGTTTTTTCATTGTACCCTTGGCATAGATATCAATTATTTCAATTAACTCTTTGATAGATTGTCTGGTGGCCCGGGAACGAACTTCTGCCCGCAGCATGCTTTCCTTGAAATCCTCCTTGATCCAAGTAGCCCAATCTTTATCAGATTCGGAGAATTTATCCCAAACAATCTGCAATCCGATCCGAACATTTTCATCATGATTGCCAAGAATCCATTCAGCTTTGCCCCGCTTGACCAGATTGGCAGCATAAAGCAATGATTGTGCGTTGAAGGGCCCGCGATCCGGAACATCACCTACAAGAACCATTTTGCGTTCAACTAAATCTGGGAAATCTTTTTTTTCTAAAATCACTTCCTGACGCATTTTTTGCATCGCTTGGAGACTGCCATGAATGTCACCGAGAATCAATAGTGGCTCATCTTTTAATTCACCTCTGTCGATGGATATAACCGCTTTTTTTAGCTGCTCAGAGTCCATGTCAACTGACTGGGTATGCTCAAAATTAGTTCCGGCGATTTCTTTTAACTGAGCAGCTATCTCAGACGTCTTATCTGAAACCAATACAAAGGTTACTAAATTTAATTCATAGCGATGACGTAAAAATCGTTCAGCTGTCTTGATGACCAAAGGATCATCAATGGGGACAGCAAAACGTTTGACTAAAAATTCCAAATCAATAACTTGAGTCGGAATGGTATTGTTTTGTAAAAACGTTCTTGCTTCCGGGCTGTCGGTAATAAAATTGACTGAGTCAGACTGGACTTCCAATCTTGGTAAAGATTCATCTTTCAAGCGTTCTTTATACCGGCGGCCATATTCAAAAAAATCAGTTTCAGCTTTAGTGGCGACAAAATAAAAATCCTTTTCTGTTTCAAATAACGCTTGTTCTGCCTTCGGTAGATTAACAGTCACCTCTTGGTCAGGCTGATCGACAACATACAATTCATCAAGATTTTTATCATTTTGAAGCATGATAATATCAGCGGTTTTGCCGGCTCGGCGTCCAATCGCTTTTTCACCCACTTTACCGCCTCGAGCTAAATCTCTGGCCTGTAATACAGCTGGATCAAAATCAAAATGAACCCCAATGACCGGTCGGTTATTTTTTGCAGCAAACTTGATAAATGCTTTGCGGGCATTGGGTCTGAGATTCATGGCGTCAACCACAGTCACTCGACCCTGCTTCATTCTGGAAGCTACCAGTTGACCGGCGCGAGCAAAGGCCAAGTCAGATAAAATATGATTGCCCGGATTGTTGGTCAGCTCAGAGCGCAGATAATCACTAGAAACAACACATTCCACCGGAAAATGCTCGGCCGCAAAAGTACTTTTGCCGGAGGCTGGTGGACCGACTAATAAAATTAGTGTGCCGGGTTCGACATTGATTTCTTTGGCTGGAATAATTTCCGGGCATTGTCTTTTGACTTCTGATCGTGACGAAGAAATTTTTTCTTGAGACATAGATGGTTATTATTTACATCTATTATATCAAAAATTGCCATAATCGAGAAACAAAAAAGAACCGAATTCCCGATTCTAAAATTTATTTAATCAATTCGTAGCTTCTGCTTCAGGTTTTGGTGGGACTTGGTAATTCGTCAATTTGTGAGTTTCAGGCGAATCACAAGGGGAAATTTCATAGGAATAAGTAATATCGGTGTCAAGACAAAGGCGTTGTTCTACTCCATTAATCCGAACGGTAATCTCAGAATAATCAAGGAAAAATTTGTCAAGGGGTTTTTATTTCTCGATAAATTGCTCCAAAAATGCCCGGCCCTTTTTAGCCCATTCCGGCAATTCTCGGCCTTCCATTTCATTGATGTAGTCAGCCAAAAGAAGTTCGGTCTGTTCTTTGTCGTCAATGATTTCTATATAACGTTTCAAAATATCAAAATGTATAAATTCGCGAGTGTCATTATCATCAATCTGCATCCAGACAAATTGATCATAAGCCCAGTCAACAAATTCATCATCCGCCAACTTTTCTTTGATATTAGCCAGTACTCGCGCTTGATATTCAGCTTGAGTTTCTCCGCTATAGTCAGCTTCGGATAATAGCGGTACCACTCGCTGCAAAGGATCCAAGTCTTTGGCCAGATTATCTGGATCGTACTGAATGTCAGTGACGTCATGATATGGTCGGATGTGAAGACTGATATCTTTGTTGGACAAATTCAGACTGCCTACGGTAGATATAAGTGTTTTTACTTGATCAAAAGATAAGTCCGTGTCAATCATTTTGAAAGCTAAAAACTGCCAGACTGAATCAAGTTTTGATTGTTCATCACCAGTATATTCCAATAATATTTCTTTCAAAAAAGTGGAGTGATTGTGAGCGCGCTGGGGTTCGCCGATGGCATAAGTCTGCCGATTTCGGAGCCACTGAATGGTTTCCGTCGTTGGCAGATCGAGAGAACGCAAAATGCCAACGGTGCTGGAAAAACCAACCACAGCAATATAATCAGTTTTTTGACCCAAGATTCTTTCCATCTGCTCAATGCCATATTCTAAACTAACCAAGCCACATGAATTTGAGACATAATAATCAGTTGGTTTGTAACCGCGACCGGGCAATGGGACGTAGGTGCCGCGTGGAACAGCGGTGATGTCAATGCTTGAATTATTTTTGTCGATAGTAATATATTGAATGGCGTCGCAGTGGCCATTGGTTTCACCGAGGCGAGAATCAAGACCGATCAAAAGGATACTAACTTTGCCATCTTTGCCGAAGACATCGGCTGCTTCGTTGTCGGTAATGGCCGCGCGACGATCATCAAGTAGATTCTCAATTTGTTGTTCACGTTCTTTTTGGGCGGCTTTCAGTTCTTTGTTTGCTTGGTTGTAACCAAAAAAATTGAGCGTGAGCCAACCGCCGAATATTAGCAAAATTACTAGTAATATGACAAAAATTGAACGTTTCATGCCTCTATTTTACCTAATTTTTATAATTTGTAAAGAGTTGCCCCATTCACCCCGATTTGCTGCCATGAAATAAACTGGGTCGGAGAGGATGAATGATAAAAAAGATGACAAATAAGATAATTTAGGTTATTATTAGCTTATCAAATAAAACTATATGCAAATACCCAAACGAAAATCTGAACAAAATGTCCGGCACACTCAACCGGACAGATTTATGACCCCAGAAAAATATGCCGAGCTGGTAGCTAAACTTGACCGAATGGAAAATTATTCTCAACCAAAATTGGCTAATGAAGTGAAACGATTGGCAGAATTTGGAGACTTCTCAGAAAACGCCGCCTATCAAATCGCCAAAGGAAAGCTCAGGGGGCTTAATAATCGAATATTAAAAACTCGAGTATTGATTGATCACGCTGAGATCATTCAACCAAATAAAAATACTGACCAAGTTGAAATGGGTCATGAAGTAACCATTGAAATCAATGGTAAAGAAAAAACTTATCGCTTGCTGGGATTTCATGAAACCAATCCGTCCGCGGGAATAATTTCAACCACTTCCCCGCTGGGAGCCAGTATGATTGGGAAAGAAGTTGGAGATGAAGTGACGGTTGATATGGGGATTGGGAAACAAATTGAATATACAATAAAAAAAATACAATAAGAAAACACATGATTTTTCATGTGTGTTTTATGACTTTGGTGCGAGTTTAACCAGCCATTCTTTTACCTCTAGTCGATATACATTATCAGAACTTTGGACATAACACTTGGGAACAAAATCAACAACTTCGATACCTCTTTGAGCAAAGAAATCAACTACCGCTCTAATAATTTTCACGTCCCAAAATTCAGTACTATGTGCTTCAACATCAACAATACCAAATCTATATTTCGGAAATTCCCAGCTGATGACAAATCCTAGCTGTGTTGTAATGTATCTTGGATGTTCCAAAATACAAATCTCTGTTCTATTTTCAAATTCATCACAATGCGGAACGTTGATTTTTTCGTGCATTTTCACCCCCCAGTTTCTGACGCAGAGAACCTCCGCTGCAGATAAACCCGATGAAGAACACGTTTACCTCCGTGCCCAAACATTTTGGATTTTGTTTTGAACTCAATACGACTTGGTCCTTCCGAAGCATCAATAAACTGAATCGTTCCATCACTAATTCTGTTCCAAGGCACCACGACCAAGCCGACAGAGCCATTAGGACGCTCATAAAGAAGGCTGATATCAGAGCCATGAGCCGGACTTAAGCCAAATTCCCGCAAAATCGGATAGTTAACGGATTCCTGATCAGCCATGTGCCTCCTAGTTTGGTCTGTTGGGGAACAATCAATAATATCATTAAATAAATATTTTGTCAACTGAAGACTTGAACTTTGATTATATTCTTGCTATAATCGATTTGACCTTATTCGGAGGTCGTCTAATGGTAGGACTCTTGGTTCTGGTCCAAGGTATCGGGGTTCGAGTCCCTGCCTCCGAGCCATAATATAATCTTCACCACCAGGTGGAGGTTTTATTATACACGGTGGACAGGGACGAGAAGTTTACCCTGTGCAAATCGCCGAATGGACGATGCGTCGAAGGGAGTCCCTGCTTGTCCGCTGAAGTTTAAACGAAAGCAGGCCTCCGAGCCATGAAAAAACACGCATGTAAAATGCGTGTTTTTTCTTTATACCTTTATACTCTAAAATAAGTTCCGGCTGATAAAAATTTTAAACCTTATCTACAACCGCCCCACCGAAGGCGTCGAGAACTTGGCCGATCGGGTCTTTGGTTTCTTGTTGTTCAATTTTGACTTCAGCCTGAAGATTCTGATTGAATGGCGGTCTTTCAGCGCCAGGAGCGATCTCTCTCAGCTTGATCTCGGAGTCAACAATGGTGGCGATATTTACTTGGGCGCCCATTTCTTCCATTAAAACCTGCTTGATCGCATTCAAGTTGTCCGGTTTGTCGACCTGATCTTTTTGTAAACTGAAAATGAACCCCAAGGTCAAAGTATTACCTTCAAGAGCATATGGCTTACCAACACTCAAAGACATACCCAGCGTATAATTTTTCTTGATAATGCATTGAACAATATAGCCCCAACGAGACAAGACTTGATTGAAAGTAACACTCATGCCATTATTGTTTTTGATATTTGGAGTCACTGGTTCGGTGTCGGCTGGCTCTTGAGTTGAATTGTCAGCCGGTGGTTGCGGTGAATCGGCTGCAGGAGGTTCGGGGTTATCGTCATTGGAATAATCGGTCTCAACTTCTTCGATTTTTTCTTCTGACGGTTCTTCGGCTTCAACTTCAGGCGTTTGAGCTGGCGTACTGGCGACCGGTTCTGGAGCTATTGCTTGAACTGGTGGCTCAACTGGAGGGGCTGGAGGAGCGACAGGCGCAGTGTTTTGATCTGATTGAGTGGGAATGGCCGGAATGGTCATTGCGCCCTCAGAGATCTCGACAATGGCGACTTCCAATGGGAGCTGGAGAATATTTGTATGTTTAAATAAGTCTTTAATTTTGAGAAAAATGGTAATAATTCGGTTAATTTCAGCGGCTGGGATTTCACTAACCATATCATTGATCTTTTTGAACATGTTGTCGTCCACATCCTGCAACAACTCGGTGCTGTCCCCAGTAATCTTGACCAACATGACCTTGCGTAAAAACTCCAGCAAATTATTATAAAAATTATTAACATCCACACCCTCATCAATCAACCGATTGAGCAGCATGATACCTGACTTTGTGTCTTTGCGAAAAAGAAACGTGGCAAACTCAACCAATGTCTCGTAAGATGAACGGGGTAAAATTAAGGAAACCTGATCAAGAGTAATGTGTTTTTCACCCAAACTCAAAACTTGTTCGAGCAAACTCTCCGCATCACGAACACAACCGCCAGCATTTTTGGCGATCAATTCTAACACAACCTTATCAACCTTGATCCCCTCTTCGCCCACGATCCACTGCAACCTTTTGACCAATTCATTGAAAATGACTTTTTGAAAATCAAAACGCTGGCAGCGAGAAATAATAGTGACCGGAATTTTGTGAACTTCTGTAGTGGCGAGAATAAAGAGAACGTGTGATGGCGGTTCTTCCAAAACTTTGAGTAAAGCATTGAAGGCGGAAATTGACAACATGTGGACCTCGTCAATGATAAAAACTTTGAATTTTGACTTGCTCGGTGTAAACCTGGCGTTGTTGATGATATTTTCGCGAACATTATCAACACCGGTGTGGGAAGCAGCGTCAATCTCAATAATATCCATCGCGCGACCGCTCATTAGCTCTGTACAAGAATCACATTCATTACAGGGCTCTCCATTTTCTTTTAAATCTGTACAGTTGACCGCCTTGGCCAATAACCGAGCCATGGTCGTCTTACCGGTACCTCTTGGACCACAAAAAAGATAGGCGTGAGCCAATTTGTCAGCTTCAAGCTCGTTTTGAATTGTTACTTTGATGTGATTTTGGCCGGAGACGTCAGAAAATTTCTGCGGCCGGTATTTGCGATAGAGAGCGACGGACATAGAAGTCAGTAATGAGTAAGGGGTAAAGAATAAATGGTAAGTTAGAGGCAGGAATTAGGAATTGAGATTTAAGATGTGGGATTATTTTGAGATAATTGAAAGATTAAGTTACTCGGATTCACTTGCAAGCATTCCTTGGAGCCAAGTTACAATTTGTTCTTTTGTTCGGTAAGTTTTACTTTTAGTCATGAACTCTGTCAACATTTCTTCGTTGTCCAATAAAATTCGAGCATTTTCAGCCGTGGCAGCAATTTCTTCTGGTTTTAATTTGACGGGAAATGGTCGTGGCTTCAGAATCATTGGGAATCCTCGTCCAGTGATTTCGCCCATTAATCATTGCTCAACTTTGGTTCCGTATTTTAGATGTGGCATGCTTCCTTTTGTTGACTCAATATTTCGAGTTTCCATAATTTTGATAATTATGAATTAATTTTGGATGATTATAAAGCTATCTTACCAAATAAAATAGTGGATAGCAAAGTGATGATACCCCCACCCTTCGAGAGCCCTGCCTACCGGCAGACAAGCTCAGGGTGACAAAATCAAAAATAAAAAGGCTAAAACTAGCCTAATTATTCATATAACTAAAAGTATAATAACAATTACGATCTAATTTCCACTTGCTTCAATATTTAAATTCCACATCTGCGCGGCTAAAACATTATAGGCATCTTGTTCAGCCTTGATTTGATCCATCATTTGATTAAACTTAACAATATCATTATGACCATCCGGTAAATTTCTAGATAATAATTCCGCACCAAATTTTTTAGCTTTCTCTACCTTCTCATTCATCTCTAGCAATTTAGCAATCATCTTCTGTCTTAATTCGTCAACTCTTTCTTTAATAGGATTTTTAGATAACTCGAATTCTATTGAACTTTCCATAAAAATTATATGGTTATTAGTAAACCCTCCTGGATAATTTTAAACTGATTAATTCTTTTTTATATCTTTGTACAACATGAATGCTGCAAAAAATAAAAAACTGATTGACAGCACAACCAGCAACAACATATAACCTTCAGCCAATCCGCCATGATAACCGGTTCGATTCAAAGACATAACCGAGGCAATAATACCCCAAAAAGAAAATAAAATACCTAAGATTAAAACAATTTTCTTGACCATATAAAACTAAAATCATGTCTATACTTCGGTGCTTCGACAAGCTCAGTATGACACAAGACTCTTATTTTTTGACAATATTCTCCACTGCAGCCCAGCGGCTACCACCGTCACGAGGAATGAAAAACACAACCTCATCTCCAGGTTCGCCCTTGAAATAAGTCACACTGGCCGTCAATAAGCGCCATTTTTTCCCCTCAGCTACAACATAGTATTGCAGACTGTGCTCATCTTGTTCCAAATCACCGACCATGCGAGATCTCTCAATTGGCTTGATTTGCTTGTAGAGAAATGCGCCTAAATTGTTGATTGTTAATTTGAGAATATCCCCCTCAACTAACTTTGATTTTGAAGCATAATTGGCTGGGATGTCATACTGTTGACCATCTGACCCAATCATATTTTGACCGTCAAACACACCTTCGATCACGCGTTCACTGCCATTTGACATGACATGTCCATCTGTTTGTTTGACTGGAGCGGTTTGACCCCTGTCGTAATCATCATCGCTCTCATCAGAACCGGCCATTATTGCCTCCTTAATTTCAGCTACAGCCGCTTCGATTGCAGCCATTCTTTTTTCCAGTCCGTCACTTCGGCGGCTACTGGTTGAATGGTTCACGGCTGTTTTGAGAGGTTTTTTCTTTTTGAAAAAACCGAACATTTTATTTTTGTTTTTTGACCTATAAAAGAATCAAATTCTCATCAGGTCTTATTTTTTATTTTAAAATCTAATAATCAATCTTAGTTCTCTCTAAGACTTCTGCCTCAATTATATCACGATCTTTGCCGTACTTCAATCTGGATAACTCCTTGATCGCTTCAGCAATCTCCGGATGTTCGGGTTTGTCTCTGGCTGGAATTCTCATATTGAAAGCCGGTGGATTTTGATTGTTGATCAGCAGTTTGGTAAATACTTGGAATTTCGGTACATTCATAACATCAAACTCACTAAAGACCGGTGAATATTGTTTGGCAAACAACTCAGCATCATCCGGACCAACCCGGAAAGACATAAAAGTACCAACGTTACCAAAAATCGCATCACGAATCATTGTGTCATTATTCTTGGTGAGCTGACCGATAAACTGGTGAGCAATGTGCAAACACAATCGATATTTTCGAGCCTCAGATAGAATAATTGAAATCCCCTCGGTCAGATAATTTTGAAACTCATCAATAAACAAGAAGAAGTCATTGCGCTCTTCTTCCGGAACATCCACGCGACTAAGAGCAGCAGCCAGTAGTTTACCAACAATAACCATGCCCAATAGATCTGAGTTCAAACTACCAATCTTACCTTTAGAAAGGTTACACAAAATAATCTTATTTTGGTCCATGGCTTCACGAAAACTAAACGCGCTGGTCTGCTGAGCGATAATCGGGCGCATGTAATCATTGGAAATAAACTGAGTCAACTTGGAGGTAATATAAGGAACCATGTTGGCTAGTGAAGCTTCACCGCCAGCTTTTTCCGCTTCCTTCTGCCAGAAATCTTTGACTGTTTGATTTTTACATTTTGACAGTTTGTAGGCTCGATATTCTTCGTCAGCCAAAACGCGTGGGATCTCAAGCAATGTCATGCCAGAATCTGGATCTTCCATCACCAATAGAACCGCATTACGGAAATACAATTCAAACATTGGACCACCGGTGGATTTCAAGTCGTATAATTTGTCAAAAATGTTCAAAAGCTCATTAACGACAAAAGTTTTTTGTTCCGGTCGTTCAAACTCAAGCAAGTTCATGGCCATTGGTCGCTCCACATCTGACGGATCAAAGTAAATGACATCCTCAGCTCTTTCTTTGGGAACATATTTGATAATATCGTCAGCTAATTCTCCATGTGGATCCATCACACACATACCAGAGCCATTTTTGAGATCCTGCAACATCCAGTTGGTCATCATGTAGGATTTACCAGAACCGGTCTTACCGATTTCATAAATATGACGACGACGATCTTTCGGTGTGATGCGAATAACACGTTTGACGCCACGATAGACATTTTCGCCAAGAATAATCCCCTCTTTGGGTAAGTCAAGCGGCGCTGGAGCCTGACGAGCCTCGAGCCAGTGTATGGCCGGATGTTCGGTAATTGAAGCTAATGGAAAGTGAAATAAACTGGCGAGCTCTTCGGTATTTAAAACAACACTGACATTTTTTTCAAAGCTCCGATAAATAAAATCATTGATAAAATTCTTCAATTTTGGCGTAATGGTCGTAAAAGCATTGCCGTACTGATAAATATTGTATTGAGTAAATGAATTGGTAATGTTGTTGAGATAATTTTCACTCTTGGACTGCTTTGAACTGGCGGCAATTACACGAATGGTAGCTTCAACGCCAGCTTTGCTGGTTTTTTCTTCCAAACCTTTAATAATCTCCTGCTCCATTGGTGACAGCTGGTGGTGTTCTGAGCTACCACCAAGCTGATCCTTCTCCGCACTGTTTCGATTGAACAAGGCGTCAGCAAATTTACCAATTTCGCGAGCTGCTGTTTTGGCAATACTACCGCCAACTTCCTTGCGCGCTTTGTCATACTTCATCCCCTGCTGCATCTTGGAAGCAACCTTGGAACCCATATCATGCCATTTTTTTGGAGCTGATCGAAAAACAATTTGAATCGCAACTCCATCACCCTCATCAACCTGACCAAGGGCATTGATCATTGAATTCAAAGGATCTGAATCCATCTTTTTGTAAGTTTTGACCGGCATGTAAAACTCGCGTTTAAACTTGATAATTCGGCCGTCAATAATAGAATCCGGTTTAAATATATTATAGTCAGCAACCGGTGCGATTACGGCTGCCGGAAACTGGGCGTTGAGCTGATCCTCAACCAGATCTTGCATTTTTTTGAGACAAGAAATGTAAAACAATATTTTATTATCATTTGAAACAAGTTCAAAACTAAAAACATCTTTGCGACCACGAAGCCAAGCCATCATACCAGACTCCGCCTTCAATCCGGCCAAAGCGGATAAAAATGTCTCCATCACTGATATTTTTTCTTGAATTTGTTGAATACTGTGCTCTCCCCCGCCAGTACTTCCGGCTTTTTGTTCTGAAGCGAGCTGTGGAACTTCCACTAACAATAATATGGTATCAAAAGAATTTTTGCGTTCATTGGCGGTAATTAAAATACGCCGGAAAATAAAAAATGCTACTATAATGCCAATAAAAAACACGGCTAGCAGCAAAAGTGGCCCCCAAATTGGATTTGATAAAAGATCAGACCAAAAATTATAGTCAATTTCAACCGTTGGCATGGAATTATTTTTTTACTTTTTATTTTTTGTTGTTTTTCGCGCCTTTGTGGTCTGGGTTTTCTTTTTCTCACCCATAAAATGCCCCAAGGCATATTTGGCAACTTCAGACATCATTCCGAACTTGGAAAATCCGCCGGAAATCAATTCATGAACTGCCTCAATCTTGCGCCGAACCTCGTCCACTGCACGATTGGCCTGACGAAGCAACTTGATGATATTAAACAACAAGATGCACAAGAATATGGTAAAAAGTACCACACTACCAGCTATGACGTAGTTTAAAACATCACCGCTTTCTAACATACTTTTTTATTTTTATTTTTTTTATTTTTGATATCTGGGATCTCCCATTAACTCACGTTGAGATTTTCTGCCAGAAAAACCTAAAAGGCTTCTTATTTCTTCTTCTAGGCCATCATCACCAACAATGATAATCGAAGCATCATCTAGCATCCAAAAACTATCCCTAACAAATTTTTTGTCTGCATGACTCCTGGCCCAATCCAAGTCCAGAGTTGTGGGATTTTCAAATGTGGCATCAATGTCAAACTCTTCCAATTTTGATTTGGCAGCTAATTGCAATTCATCGCGAGCTGGGCTTTTGTAATTGATATCAGAGTCATTTGTAGCTCGAATAACCAACAAATCAGCATCACTGTCAGGACGAGCTGTTCCATGAGTTTGGCTACCATACAAGATAACGCCTAATGCATTTGAATCTTTGATATTTGCGAGCTTAACAGCTTCCTTTAGAGCTCGGAACAGGTTCCCCTTATCAAATTCTTTATCCCCACCACTTTCTTTTATAGTCTCTCTAAAATCCATATTATTTTCGGACTACAGCTTTGACACTCTTGGCTAATTGACTCAACATGGTATCGTGCATTTTTTGGACTTCAGCTGATTCTAAAGTTCGATCTTCCGATTGATACACAACGTGAAAAGCTAAACTCTTTTTATCTACTCCAATTTTATCACTTTTATAGACATCAAACAAGACAATCTTCTTGATAAATTGAGGCGCGGCGCTGTGAACAATTTGTTCCACTTCCTGCCAAGTAACTTTTTCATCTAATGTAATCGATGCATCCAATTCGACACTTGGGAATTTGTTAACTAACTGATATTTATATTGTCGATTGTATAGCTCAGACACAGCACTCAAATCAACGCGCCAAAAAGCAACTCGCTGATCAATATCCATGCCATTACTGATTGATGGATGGACTTCACCAACATAGGCAATTTGTTTGTCCCCAACATAATATGGCAGATAACGCTTGGGATGAATCCAGGCCGGAACCTCTTTTTCCCGATAGGCTTTGAAATCCAATTGCATTTCCGTCATGGTAGTTTCCAAACATTTTTTGGCTGCCATAAAAGAATCATCTTTGCAGACGGTCATGCCACCCGCGATTGATGGTTGATCCGGCAAGACGCCCTGACTATCTGGGCCCGCTTCGTGACCGGGTTGTTCGGCCAAATAAACATGGCCAATTTCAAAAATATTTAGCTCCGGATAAAAGCGGAGGTTATCAACAACATTGTTTAAAAGACCAGAAAATAGTTCTCGGCGAAGTAAATTTTGATCAGCCGTTAGAGGATTTTCCAATTCAACATACTTTTTGACATCAAGTCCAAGATTTTTAATTTCATCATCACCGACAAATGAATAGTTGTGGACTTCAGTAGCACCACAAGCCTTGACCAAGATATTCTTAATTTTTCTCTCAAGTTCTCGTTCAATGTTTTGGTGCGGGATGCACAGTGGAACGGCCGGCATTTGAGGTTCAATATTGTCATAACCATACATCCGAGCGACTTCTTCAACAATATCTTCGGCAATGGAAATGTCTTTGGTGGCGCGCCAGGAAGGGACGGTAACAATTAATTTATCTCCTTTTGCTTTTAAGTCAAAACCCAAGCGATCCAAAATTTTCTCAATTTCTTTTTTCTCCAACTGAACCCCGATTCGTTTGTTAATAAAATCAAATCCGA
The DNA here is from genome assembly GCA_002773615.1 of Candidatus Falkowbacteria bacterium CG10_big_fil_rev_8_21_14_0_10_39_11. Lineage (GTDB taxonomy): Bacteria > Patescibacteriota > Patescibacteriia > UBA11705 > UBA11705 > UBA11705. The sequence continues at coordinate 22,760 of PFAP01000031.1, read as the reverse complement.
CTTCAATTTTGACCGTTTCAATTTTGGTTGGGTACTCGTCAACAACCGGGCTAATAACCTTGGCTTCCGGGCAACAATCGAGAATCAGCTCAACAGCTTTTTTTAAGGCTAACTCTGCCATGGCAGGATCAAGATTTTTCTCAAATCTGGTTGATGACTCAGTTCGCAGACCAAGACTTTCGGCGGTTTTGCGAATCGAAAACGGCTCAAAATTGGCTGATTCGAGAATAACTTTGGTTGTTTCATTTTTGATCTCAGAGTTCAAACCTCCCATCACTCCAGCCAAGGCCACGGCTTTGTCACCGTCGGCAATGACTAGGTTTTCTTCAGTCAATTTGCGTTCTTCTTCATCCAGAGTGGTAAACTTCTCCCCCTTTTCAGCTCGACGAACAATAATTTTATTGTCTGAAATCAAACCAGCATCAAAAGCATGCATAGGCTGACCCAAGTCATACAATATATAGTTGGTGATATCAACAATGTTGTTGATTGATTTTTGGCCGACTGATTGCAAGCGTTCAACCAACCAATCTGAAGATGGGCCAACCTTGACACCGTCAATCACCACTCCCAAATAACGGCGACAAAGCTCGGGATCTTGAATTTCAACTGATAATTCTTCAAGCTTCTCTGTTTTTATGTCTTTAACCTTATACTTATCTATTTTTTTATTATAAATGGCCGCAACTTCCCGAGCAATGCCATAGTGGCCCCACATGTCAGGTCGATTGGTAATGGCTTTGTTGTCGAGGTCAAGCAAAGTGTCATTTAAGTTCAAAGCTTCAGCGATCGATTGACCAACCTTGAAACTCTGTTCAGTCAAATCAAGAATCTCAGATTCTTCTTTGGCGGGGAAAATGCCACCCAAGCCAACTTCGGATGAAGTGCAAATCATGCCGCTGCTGTCTTCGCCTCGGAGTTTAACTTTGGCCAAAGTTACTAGCTCCCCTTCTCCGTGCCACCGGACGCGGGAACCAACACGGGCAAATGCGACCAGCATTCCCACTTCAAGATTAGAGCCGCCGCAAACAACTTGTACGTTATGTTCACCATCATCAACGACAGCGATTCTCAATTTGTCGGCATTGGGATGCGGTTTTAATTCTGTTATTTTGGCCACGATAATGTTATCCAAATCAGCACCTTGACTCTCCACACCTTCGATCTCAACGCTTTTGAGCGTCAAATCAACTCCGAGCTGATCTGGAGTGATGTTTTTTGGTAAATCTACGTATTGTTTGAGCCAGTTTAGTGAAATTTTCATATAAATCAGTAATTAGTAACGAGTAAAGGATAATGAGTAATATGTAATAAGTAATTTGTAATTGAAAATTATTTTTTGATCATGGTGCCGTCTTCTCGCAAATCAAATTCTTCGTATCTGGGTTGGACCTTTCTTTCTTCTGCAAAATTCATGATGAATGCTGTTAAGATCTCAATATCGCCCTGAGAAAAAACTGATGTTCTTATTTTCCAACCTAACCGTTGTAGAGCCTTTCTTTTGTCTCCAACTCGTCTAAGATCAGATGCATCTTTGGGCATTGGATATACATAAAACTTGTCCATTTCATCTTGAGCTAAAACTGTGATACCACCAGCCGGGATAAAATCAACATGATACTTGTCCTTTAACCTCTTCAAATGACTGTTGATGCGTTCTGAAATTCGCTGGAGATCACCATAAAATCTTTTTCTTTGCACTTTTTGCTTTGTTGTAGTCTTGTGAGCAACTCCTCCAAACTTAACTTCATACATGCCAGTAATATAGGCCACTTTACGCTCAACATCCACCACGACACCTAGATTATCTGGGCTACGGAAGCCAGCTGGCCCCAGTTCAAAAAGATGGGGATTTGTTAAACACTCTAGTATGAATTCTGCCAACAAACTATTTTTTTCATTACTATTGAATTCTCTTTTAGCAATATACTCAAATACATACCCCCTGAATGAACGAAAATCTTCTATCATTTTATAAACTTCTTTTGGTAAACTAGCAACAAAACTTTCTATATTAAATGATTCTAACAACTCCCTTTTTCTTTCCTGAAAAGTAATATCTTCACTCGTATTTATAATTGCAGAGACAACATTATCAAAATCTTGACTCTGAACAGAATCTCTGAGACTTTGCCCCCTTCGTCTCACCAATTCAACAGATTTACGCGAACTTTGTTGAGCCTTTTGGGCTACTTTTGCCCGTTCTCTTTCCGACAAATCGACATCGAGTCCATCAATAACAGTTTTTTCATTCGTTCTATTTTCCTTGGGACGACGAATAACTTCTGGCCCACCAGACTCATCAAGAGGTTCCCAAACTGGCTGTACTCCTTCAAGTTTCATATATTTAACTAAGTTTCATTTGTCTCTCCTGGGCTTTGGTGACCAGACTGCGTTCGCGAGCGAGATTCATCATAAAAGCGGTAATCCACTCCGCATCACGCTGACCGATAATTGAGCGCCGATATTCCCAACCATCTTCATTGGTAGTGGGTTCAAAATAAAGTTTTTCACGCAGACTGAGCGGTCGCACCAATAGAGTTTTCATTTCTTTAAACGGTAAAAGCTGAATTCCATTTTCTGGTAAAAAATCCAGATCATATTTATCTTTTAAATCGGAAATATCTTTATTAAGGGCTTCAATCACTTCCTCTAGGTTGCCATAAAAATTCTCCAGTTGTTCTTTGAACCGTTTGCCTTTGGCCATGGTAATTTTAACTTCCATTATTCCGGTAATATAAGCAATTCCCTTCTCACGATCAACGACAACAGCCAGATGATCTGGATTTTTTCGTTTGAGATTTTTCTTAATACCGACCATCTTGGGATACCTCAAAGCTTGAAGAAGAAAATCAGCCAACAAACTATTGTCTTCGTTCTCATTGAACTCTCGTAAAACCAGGGCTTCAAAAATCAACCCACGAAGAGCAGAGAAACTATGCAATTGTTGTTTTGTGTGTTCATCAAAATCTTTGATAAATTGTTCAGGATCTATTGCTTCCAAAAGCTCTCGGCGCCTGGCCTTAATGGTGTCGTCGGAGCAATCCTCAACAACCAAATCAATAACATCTGCCCATTTCATGGGCAACAATTCTTTGCGCAAAGTCAGACCCTGTTCATCAATAGCTTCAAAACTGGATAATAATCTTTGTTTGGCCTCAGAGATCTGTTTTTCATTCTTGGTTGATCGATTTTTGGCTAATTGCTCATTTTTTTTTCCTGGTTTATATTCAAAACTCATATTTGCTGAAACTTAGTCTAATAGTAAACTGCTTTCACCTTGATATTTTGTCCATTTAGCATTGATTGCTTTTCGGGTATTACTCCAAAGATCATTCCGAAGATTTTTTAATTCCTCTCCCTCATAAACATCTAAGCCATCACTATTTTCCGCATAAAAGTTAAAGGCTCCAATATATTTCTGACTTTCGAGATTATAAAATACAATGTCTCCAGTGTATGATCCAGCATCAAAAACAACTTCATCCCAATCATTTTGCTGAATTACAGGATCTATAAACTTGGTGGTGCGGATAACACCAAGATATTTTGTTTTCTGAACCACTTGAATTGAATTAGCTGCCGTACCGGGCTGTAAAAAACTATCATCATAATCAGTCTGCCGGTCAAGAAATGCGACGGCACTTTGCAATGGTGAGAAGTATAATAAATCCATATTTTTGTCACTAGCATGTCCAAGATTTTTTAGATCCTCCATTTGAACTAGCAACAAATTTCCACTGGTATCTGGATCATAATGATGGATGGGGATCACGGTTGCTTGCTCATCGAAAAAATCAACCGTAACACTAGCCAATTCACTAGCCGTTTGAGCGACTTTATTCACCGACTCTATTTTTGAATCAAGAGCACCCCCATACCGGTCAACAACCTGCTGAGATCTATAAATACTAGTACAACCAGTCAAGCCCAATACCATCATTAGAGCAATTAATAAAAAATTTTTGTTCATACCTTTATTTATACATTAAAACTGCTTTAAAAATCTCAGATCGCCCGAATTGAGATGCCTAATATCTTCAATACCATAACGCATCATAACAAAACGGGTCAAACCTAAACCAAAGGCAAACCCTGAATACTTTTCCGGATCAATACCACCGGCCTTCAAGACATTCGGGTGAATCATACCGCAACCCATTATTTCAAGCCAACCGACTTGTTTACAAACACTACAACCCTTGCCGCCACAGATGAGACACTGCATGTCCAATTCAAAGCCTGGCTCTACAAACGGGAAATATCCTGGACGTAATCGAACTTTGACGTCTCGTTTAAAAATAGCTGAAAGCATAACCTTCATCACAGCAATCAGATTAGCAATTGATATATCTTCATCAATCATAAAGCCTTCCAGCTGATCAAAAGTAGTATCATGAGACGCATCGGTCGATTCGCAACGAAAGACTCGACCTGGAACTACGGCTCTAAGCGGCGGACCAAACTCTTTCATCGCCCGAACTTGGACATTTGAAGTATGAGCGCGCATCACCCATTTGTCGGTATTTTTGGAATTGTCAACGTAAAAAGTATCCTGCATGTCACGGGCTGGATGGTGTTTTGGGATGTTCAAGGCTTCAAAATTGTAATAGTCTGATTCAAGTTCAGGACCATCAAGAATTTTAAAACCAAGCCCCTTGAACAAATCTTCCAATTCATACTGAACAATGCTGATCGGGTGCAAATGCCCCAGGTTGGTATCAACCGGCAATGTGACATCAAGCCAGTCTGATTCTAATTTGGATTCAACCTCTTTAGCATTCAACGTTTGGCGAATAGCTTCAACAGCGGCTTCCAACTCCTCTTTAATTTCATTGGCCAGTGAACCGATTTCTTTTCTGGCTTCTGGATCAAGGTCTTTTAAGCCTTTTAAAATGTTGTTCAGATCACCGCCTTTGCGGCCAAAATATTTTTGAGCTACATCATCTAATTGTTTGATATTCTTGACCAAAGACAACTCCCTGATAGCTTGATCTTTAAGTTTATTTAACTTTTCTTGCATATTGTTTGTTAAGTAAAATAAGAGATATAAGTGTAATGAATGATAATGGTGGTAACAGTAACCGGTTGATTGAATTTATAAAAAGAAAGACAATTAAATCCATCGCTCGTTTCGCTGCGCTCAATTGTCTTTTTTGCCCAATTATCTTTGTTCTTTCTTGCTTCAAAACTGGGCAAAATAATACATATATTATATAGCTTTTTGCTTATTTTCGCAAATCAATCCGTTCACATAAAATAGCTCAAAAAAAATCGCCCCCAGACTGGCTGGAGACGATCTTTGTATGTAAAGTTTACTTTTTCGGATCATTTTTGATGGGGACTTCAATAATAGTGTCCCCTTCATCCAATCTAACATCGACTGACTTTTTGAGCGTATGCCAACCAATCACCTTGCCCCGACCAGAGTCCGTTCGAACCTTGGTCCCGACTGCGGGTAAACATTTGGCACAGTCCTGATAACATTCTTTTTCATAATTGAGACAACACTTGAGCCGACCACAAACTCCACTGAGTCGATCTGAACCGCGGTGTGAAATTTGCTGTAAATCGGCCAAATCTGAAGAAACATTGCCCAAATCTCGAAGAAAATCCTGACAACATAGGGCTTCGCCACAACAACCAAGATCTCCATTGATCTTGATCTCATCACGAATACCAATTTGTTGCAATCGAATGTTCAATTTGTACATTTTGACCAAATCGCGGAGCAGGTGACGAAAATCAACGCGCCCATTGGAAATAAAAGCATAAGTCAAACGCTTGTCATCAAAAGAAAAATGCACGTCTACCAATTTCATGGGCAGGTTGTGCTTTTTGACAAAAGCTTTGCAGTCTGATAAAGCTTTTTTGTTTTTCTTCTTGAGCTCCAAAGCATGTTCAATATCTTCTCGACTAGCAGAGTCAACAAATTTGACTACGGTATGATCACCGGTAGCCAGATTGTCCTTGGTGACAGAATTTTTAGTTATAATTTTGGCCAAATCCCGCCCCAGTTCATTTTCAATACAGACATAACTACCCAGGGCCAAATCAGCCTCTAATTCAATACACAAGATTGTGTCCCAAGGTTTTGTTTGTACTTCGTATATATTCATGCGTTTAGCTTGTAGTGTTTAGTTTGGAGAAAAATTACAATTCAATTTTGATAAATGAAGTAATTTCAGCACCGTCGGCAGCAGATTTAACGTAGTCCTCCACGGAAACTTTGTCATCCTTGATAAACATCTGTTTGGTCAAACAAGCTTCTTGATAATATTTAGTGATTTTACCGCCAATGATTTTTTCAATAATCTCGGCTGGTTTGCCTTCTTTTTTCAATTGCTCAGTTGCGATTTCTTTTTCTTTGTCGACAACTTCGGCTGGAACATTTTCCGGCTTTAGATATTCTGGACTCATGGCAACTATTTGCATGCCAACATCAACTGCGACATCCTTGGTACCAGCAGATAATGTGACAATGGCGGCAACTTTTTTGTTGGAGTGTAAATAGGCACCGACCACTTTATCTGAAACCACACCATAATCACCCAATTGGATATTTTCGCCAATCTTTACGACCAGTTCATTTTTGATCTTGGTCTCAGCAAGAGTTTTGAATTCTTCTTCGCTCACGGTCAAAAGTTTTTCAGCCAGTTCTTTGCCGGCAGCAATAAAATCTTCATTACGAGCGACAAAATCGGTTTCACTTTTTAGAGCAACGTAAGCAACCTTACCGTCTGATTCAGCTAAAGTAATAATACCTTCGTTGGTTTCTCGCTCAGCTTTCTTGGCCGCCTTGGCTTCACCATTTTTACGAAGAATTTCGATCGCTTTATCAAGATCTCCTTCAGCTGCCACAAGTGCTTTCTTACAATCAACCATACCGGCACCTGTCATTTGACGTAATTTTATAATTGTTTGTGTGTCAATGGCCATAGGACTATTTTAGAAAATTAGCGAATTAATAAATTAGAATTTAATTCATTAACTGCAACTAACTCTCTTTAATTTGAGATAATATTATTGTTGTACTGGTGCTGCTGCCTTTTCAACCGGTTTTGCGGCTGGAGTGACAGTACTGGGAGCCTTGGCAGAGGCCTTTCCTTCTAATACAGCCTCAGCCACCAAATCTGTCAATAATTTGATTGATTTGATAGCATCATCATTAGCTGGAATGGGATAGGCGATTCGACTGGGGTTAATGTTGGTATCACATAAAGCGGCAACCGGTACGTTAACCTTGTTAGCTTCAACGACAGCAGTCTTTTCATTTTTGACGTCAACTACAAACACCGCATCCGGGATCTTTTTCATATCCTCAATACCACCTACAAGTGGCTCTAACTTATCGATCTTTCTTTCATATTTTAGACGCTCACGCTTGGTATAACGCTCCAGTAATCCTTTGTCGCGCTCAGTTTTCATGCGTTTATATTTTTGGGCCAAAGCCAAAACAGAACGTGAGTTGGTCAGTGTGCCACCAAGCCAACGCTCGGTAATATAAGGCATACCACACTTAGTGGCGGCCTCCTTGACAATACCTTGAGCTTGTTTTTTTGTGCCTAAAAATAAAATAACACCACCGCGAGCGGCAGTTTCTTTGATGAAACCTAAAACTTTTTCCAATTGTACTTGGGTTTGTTCAAGGTTTATAATGTGAACCTTGTTTTTGTGAGTAAATATGAAGGGAGCCATCTTTGGGTGCCATTTTGCTTTTGGATGACCAAAGTGAACACCGGCTTTCATCATTGCCTCAAGTGACGGAATTTTTGGCATATTTCCTTAATAATGGGTTACAAAACTACCAAAGGTTACAAATTTTACAAAGACAAATTAACATATGTCTAAGTAATTTCCGTAATCTTAGCAATTAGCAACACATGACCTATACTCTCTCAATATCACTGATAACTCACTAAAATTAGCAAGCAGGAATCAGTAATTTTTGGCTTAAATCAGCCAAAGAAAGTATGTGATTTCTATTAATAAATTGAGAATATTCAAAGTATATCAGATAAATAAAATTTCTGCAAGCAAAAAATCAGCTTATTTAAGCTGATGAATTAATCCTTAAAAATGAATTCTTTGACCAGATCTCGAATAATAAATAAGCTCTTGGGAAGGAGCAGCACTTTGGCCAACGCCTTTTAATGCCCTGTGGTCATCAAGAAAGAGGCAACTCAATCAGATGCAACCTCGACTTCTAGCTGCTGCACAAAATGACGCATAAATTCTATCATCGGCCTGGCTAATTGCTTCGCAGTTTCTGTATTCAAATTGTAGTCACAACTTAGCTGAAAATTGATCTGATCGACAATATAATTACCAATTCCAACTCCAGAAGCAAAACGCTGGTCAAAATCACATGATGTCATCTGCCAGGTTTCACCCTTGATATTTTCTGGGTCATAATCTAGCTTTGAATATTTTGATGTCAAAGCTCTCATCAATCCAACGGCGCCAAATAAGTCTAACATATCAGCGTCACGTAAAATTGCCAACAAGATTCCGTTGCCACCACGATGAGAGTTGTGGAACCTAATGGCATTCGCGACTTCATCAATTCTTTGTGGCGAAAGTGTGGTTTTTTCCGATAAAAAATTCACCGCCATATTGGCGCCGACTTCACCATGCATACTTCGACTCTGAGCTTGTGACAGACCAATATCATGCATCAAAGAGGCAATTTCAACACTTTCCAGGTCTTGAAAACCTTCATTTTTCGCAAGACGTAAAGCCCATTTTCTGACACGGTCAACATGTTTAAAGTCATGAGCAACCTCAACAAGCATGATGCTTTTGACATAATCTTCAACCTGTTTAATATTGTCAGTTTTCGACTGCATGTATTCTCCTTTGGTGGTGATACTCAAACTTACAAGATCTTGGCTCCATTGTCAATTTTACCAAGTCAATGATTTGAGAATTTCATCAGCAGAGTAATAAATTTTGTCTGGCAAGTTGGTTTCTAGCCATGTGCAATCATCACCGGTCAGCTTGTCAGCATATGTACAACTAGAAATAATATCAGATTTGCCAGCTGGGTAGTGCTGCTCTTCACGGACAAATTGTTTGAACGCTTTGATGTTTGGCATATGGGTGAGTTAGTAATTGGTAAAGAGTAATTAATAAATAGTATATAGTAATTGGTAAAGCGTAATTCGTAAGACGTAATTCGGAGCCAGTTGTCCGTGGGAAGGAATTAAGGGTTGTGTGAATAGAGTAAGGATGCGGGAGAAAAGAAAAACAAGGATGTTTAAGGACAAAAAAGTCCTGAAAATATCAGGACTAACTTGAAGATTGGGCTATTTTAATACGCTCGTTTAATTCCTGAAGTTGCTCGCGTCTAAGTTTATCAAAAGTCGACTTGATAAGTTTTTGTTTTTTGATCACAGATGACATCCAAAAACCACTGAGCAAATGCGGCATCATCACATAGCTGGCACCAGCGCGATAGAGGTCATCAATGTGGCTGGCATGGTTTAGGGTGCCAATGATAATCATTTTCTTTTTTGGATCATGTTTGCGTAAGAATTGAATAGCGGTTATCTGATCACTGGGATCTGGCATGGTCATTATCACCAACTTAGCATTGTGCAGCGGTAACTCTTCCAAAAATTCAACATCGGCCGTGTCACCAAAATAGGCAGCTTCTCCCCGATTTTTCAATTTACGGACATACTCAGGGTTAAAGTCCACAATGGCATAGGTCATTTTTTCTTGTTTGAGCGTTTCAACAATTTTCCAGCCCATCCGATGATAGCCGAAAACCCAAGCATCAAATTCAACAACCTCTTCGTCTTGATGGTGGGCATGATCTTTGCCAAACTTAGCAAAGACCGGCTGAAAAATTGTCCAAATCTTCTTGTTGTATGTAATCAAATATGACGAGATAAAAATCGTAACCAAAGCGACTACCGTATAAGTGGCCAATTGTTTATCTGAGACATGCCCCAATCTTTCACCAACAAAAAGTAAAACAAAACCGAACTCACTCACTTGAGCTGCGGTGATACCAGCGAGAAAACTGTTGCGGCGAGTAAAATGTTGCAATCGATATAAGATGTAAAGAATAAATGGATTACCAATCAAAACGAACATTGATATCACCAGACCAGGAACGATCACTCCACCCAAATCAGATAAGTTCATTTGGGAGCCTAGAATAATAAAGAAAATCATGATAAAAAAATCTCTGAGCGGTTTGATACGACTACTGATTTCGAAATGATACGGCGTTGACCCCAGGGACAATCCGGCCATTAGAGCGCCGACCTCAAGTGAAAAACCGCCCCAGTGAGCCAAACTGGCGACACCAAAACACCAACCAACTGTAAAAATAAATAAGAATTCACTGGATTTGGCGATTCGTTTGAGTAGCCTAGGTAAAACAAATTTTGATAGACTGGCTACAACTGAAAACAAAATAATTCCTTTTATAAGCCAAACACCCAAAGTAGTAAGGAATGGCGTGTCGGAGGAAACTAAAGGAATAAAAAGCAATAAAAAAATTGCAATCACATCCTGCACCAACATCAAACCAATGGTATACCGACCATAGAGAGACTCCATCTCTCTTTTATCAGAAAGAAGCTTGATGATAATAATGGTACTCGAGAATGTAATCGCAATCGCCAAATAGGCAGCGGAAATAAAACTAAAACCAAAATTCAGTAAAATCAAAAGACCAAGACTGGACGTAAAAAAGACCTGAGCCACACCGGCGGTGACGGCAACTCGACCAATTTGTCTGAGATAAGAAAAATTAAGACTCAACCCAACGACGAACAACAACAAGACAACGCCAAATTCAGAAAAGGCCTCATAAAAACCCTGATTGGAATCAATAATATTAAGCAAAACCGGCCCACTAACAATACCAGTAATAATATAAGAAATTATCAGAGGCTGACGCAACAAATGGACGACAAAAGAAATAGCGGTTACTATGCCTAATAATAAACTAATTTGATAAAAAATATTATCAAGAATCATATTTGTTTTTCTTTTTGTTGGTTTTATTATATCATGAAAGCATGAAAACATAAAAGTATCAGAACATTCTGCCTTAATCCCAGTCTAGGCTAAAACTTCAACCGGCAAAAATGACGGCAGAGCCATAAATCATAAACAGATAAGAGAAAATAACAATAAACAATCATGGTGGGGATAACTCCATCTTAAATAGAAAATCAAAATCCCATATTGTGACAAATGGACTTTATGTCACCAAGAACAAAGCTACAAAAATTCATCCAAGTGAATCAAATGAAAACTGTAATTGAACACACTGACTCTGGTGCTCCCCAAAAGCTCAAGAAATTTTTGAATTCAAAAAAAGAAACCATCCTGGAGGTGGCGTGTGGCAAGGGTGAATATTCTGTAGCCCTAGCTAAACTTTATTCCAAAAAACAAATTATTGGCATTGACTATCAAGGAGAAAGACTCTGGTATGGAGCCGAAAAAATTAAAGAAAATAAACTAAAAAATATTTTATTTTTGAGAGCAAAAGTTGAATTTCTGGAAAAATTTTTCAAACCAGAATCAATTGATGAAATCTGGATAACTTTCCCCGACCCCCACCCCAAAGATAAACGTGGCCACAAAAGATTGATTTCACCTCACTTTTTACAACTGTACAAAAAATTATTAAAGCCTAATCATACTATCCACTTAAAAACAGATAGTGAATTACTGATAGATAAAGCGATTGAAGCAATTGATGAGGTTCACGGGAAAATTCAGCTGCTGATAAAAGACATTGATCACTTTGTTAATCTACCAGAAATATTGGCCATTAAAACAACTTATGAAAAAATTCACCGCGCCAAGGGTGATAAAATCAACTACTTAAAATTTAAGCTATAAATTTACACACAGCCGGTTAATTTTGATTTTTGTCTGACCTATTATAAAATTAATATAGAGCTAATGTTTTGCTGGAAAGAAAACTTCACATAGGAGGCACCATTGGCCAGCAAAGCTGCGACGCCGACTCAAAAAACCAGGCACCATATGGTGCCGAGCTCTCGATGCATCATCAATGATGAGCATCGGCGAGGCAACATTCGGATTGTACCAAGAGAAATACATGAAGCATGGCACACGATCTTTCACAACATGACACCGTATGAAATTGTCCTGTGCATTATTTTGCTTTGGGCTCCAATCGGATTTTTCCGCAAAGTCAAACTTCACGCCACCTGGGAATTTAGTGAATACAAATATACACTCGGCCGTAAACATAAACTTCCCTCTCGTTCGATTTTGGTCTACGAGGAACAATACAATAAATACCCAGCGGAATGGCGTATTTTGTTCGATCATAAAACCTTTCTTGATATTATTGCGGAAGTGGTCGAGTACTGGTCGCCCAAAGGCTACTTTATAGACGTTGAACTTCACGCCAGGGACAATAGTGAGAATTTTTATTACGAATACCACCACGAAGAAAAATTATAAACTATTCGTGAACCGCGGATAGTTTTTTTTATCTGGTTGACTTTTTTTATAAACAAAATATACTCAGACGTTGAGACCTCAACAAAGGAGCAAAAATGAAGTGGTATGAATATTCGCTTGACAGACTGATTGAACACCTAAAAAAAATGCGTGATTGTAAGAAAGACTCAAACCAACTGCCCTTTCTAAGCCAAGATGTCCAAGCGTACAACTGGGTCTTGCAGTTGATCCAAAGCATCAGAAATATCAATTTTCTTGATCATGCTGAAGTTTTGAGAAAACTTAATGCCTTTGTGTCTTTGTCCAGATTCTGGCCCAGAAATGTTACGACCGAAAAAATTCAAGTATTGATCAATCTCTTGGAAAAAAACAAATTCCCAGCCACCGACAATAAATGGTTTGATTATGCTTTGGAAAAAACTAGATATTTCCTGGGCCAAGCAAAATTAAAATTTAATCATAATGATCACAATGGTCGGTGGAAAGTTGATGATTTTAAAGCTGCGATTTGGCTAAATCAACTTAACGAATCCTTTGAACAAATACAGCCTTTCAACGTAAAAACAAAGAAAACAATTATTGGTAAACTTGAAGAGATTTATCATTTGGCCAATAAATTACCGCCGTCTAAAACTAAGCCTTTGACTCTTTATCTTAGAAGAAAATTGATCGACTCATCAAAAACATGATGAGTTTTTTGTTTGCATGGGGTGGGCGTAGCCCACCATTCCGGCACCGCCAGGCGGTGCCGGAATGAGGTGTGAAACACCTCCCACGCAAAACAAAAACCGCCTACTTTGATAGGTCGGTCAAGAAAAGTTACGATGAACTTTTGGGGAATTGATTGGCGCAGGTTTGCGCCTAGGTGGGATCGTTGGCGCAACCGTCTCCCGGAACGCAGTGGTCCCAGGTGGTAGCGTCGCCATCGTTGCAGGTATCGGCTACCAGTGACACCTCCATGATGCAGGTGCCGATGTTGTGGTTGCAACGGCCGGTCGGGAGGATTACGGTCTGGGCTTCCCAGGTATCGCAGATACCGTAGCTGGTACAGCTCGGGTCATCGTTGTAGGGACCGGTGCAGTATCCGAAGCCCTGGCACTCGCTGTCGAGGTCGCAGGGCTGGCAATACATATTCGGCCCGCAAGCGATGTTGGAAGTTCTGGGCTCGTACTCGACGCAGGCGCCATCTTCGCAGCGACGACCCTCGGCGCAGTCGGTATCACTCTCACAACTCGACTGACCACAGTAATACCACGTGCGGGTCCATTCGCTGTTGACGAACGGAACTTCTTCGGTCAGGCAAGTCGGGGCTTCGGCCGGACAACCGATGTCCAGGCCGGTCTCGGGATCGGTCTGCGGCAGGCACTGATTGCACCAGCCGAGAGCGCGACCGCCCTTCTGCTGGCCGTCCGGGATACAGATCGAACCCCAGTCGGAGTCGCCGCCGGTAACCTGGCACTGCTCCTCGATGGCCGACTGATCGGCCAACGGGTTGCAGAAGCCGTGAGGCAGGACACACTGACCGAGCCAGCACACACGCGTATCTTCGTAGAACGAGTCATAGCCGCAAACGGCGCCGGTCAGCTCCTGACGATTGTAGATGCACTTGCCGTCCTGGGTACACTCGTCGACGGTACACGGATTGTAGTCCGAGCAATCGTCGGCGGTATCGCACCAGGCCGCATCCTGCGGGTAGCAGGTGCCATGGTAGCACGTCTCGTGATCAGCGCAACCGTCGTCGTCACTGCAGCCGCTGGGGATACAGTTCCCCTGCGGACCGCAGACGCGGTTGAACTCACTGCATTCACTGTCGGTCTGGCAGTCCTCCACCGGTGGTCCGGTCGGGACCGGCGTGCAGCGCTGTCCGCCGCCGGCGGTGAACACCGCCAGCAGGAAAGCGTAGGACGCGAGACGATACAGCTTCATCGAACTGGACATGGAACCTCCTCCTGGCCGTTTAGGCCGTGATCATGGTTGTCAATTAACAATACTGGTATTATATCATATTTTTATAATTCTGTCAATAATAATGGATGTATTTTGTCTAATTTAAGCAATTTAAAGATAAAACAAAAGTCACCCTTCGAGATCCCTGCCTATCGGCAGGCAGGGCTCAGGGTGACAATTATAATTTAATTCAAAAATTAAAGAGAAAGAATGTCGAATGGAATATTGGCTAGATTTTGGTTTGAAATACCCAACCCAAGCTCTCGCATAATACGAAAAGCATCATCCGGACGCCCCAAATAATAGGCTTTGCCGTCAACCGGATTAACATAATACGCTTCCCCATTCATTTCAACATCTAATAAAATCTTGCCCCAAACTTGACGAGGATAAACGGTATACTTTGTAATATAAGAATGAGTAGCACCCAGACCTAATTCTCGCATAATGCTAAAGGCATCAGCTGGACGACCAAGGAAATATCGTTTGTTATTTTCCGGATAAATATACCAACCTTCACCATTTCGTTCAACCTGTAACAAAATACGGCCACTCAAACTTCCGGCCAATGAGCCTGGAGTCGTAGCGATTGGTTGGTTCAGTTCATATGGATCATAGCTGCTATCTGGGGTACTAGCCGGAGGAGTACTATTTGGTACAATTACCTCTGGAGAATCTTGTGGCTCCGGATCCGGCGTGACTACGCTATCGGCTTGATAATAATACATCCAATAAACCCCTGATGACACATTACCATTATTATCTTTGGCTTTGACAATCAAATAATAAATACCATCGCCATTGTTTACAAGCGGTGAATATGAATCGGTTTTGTAATAAATTCCTTCGGTGGCCGGATTGGCATTTATATCTTGACCAAAGTAAACATAATAACCTTCAATGCCACTTTCATCATAAAAACCATCCCACGTCATAAATGGTGTAGAATCGCTTTGATACACTTCATATTCTATTTCTTCGGTCATCGTCGAATCCGTATAAACCCAACCCCAAACATCATTAGCATCTGGTGCAGACTGATCTGCTGTTTGAGAAATAATACTACTCTCGGCTGATGGATCGGCGGTAGCAGAATATAACGGTGTCTGATAGCTACTACCGAACTGACTGACCAACCAATTTTTTACACTGTTGATATTGAGAATATAACTGATGGTATTATAATTTCCAGCGACAACAAACGTTGGCAAACCGATAAATTGACCACTGACATTATAGGCTCCGCCACCAGAATTCCCCTGTTCAATCGGAGCGGTTGATTTGATATAATCACCAAAATAACCACTCATTACACCGGAAACATAAGTAACGGTACTACTACCGACGCTCGGATAACCAACAATTTCCAGGGTTTCACCCAATTGTAAGCCGCTGGTATCATAAGCAAAAACGTCAATGGCAGAAAAATTTTCATTCAATTTATTATCAATATAAAGAAAAGCCACATCAATATCTTCATCCGTTGACCAATATTTGACCTCAGCGACATAATCAAATGATGGTTCCTCTGTCAGACTGGTAGTCAAACCAACATAACAAAACGGAATAACATTACTATTAGTGTCGAGAACAACATGACGATTGGTCATCACAATACCGCTTGAGTGGATCATGGTACCTGAACCGCTAAACCAATTGCCCGCATCATCCGGACATAAAACCTGAACGGTTGCATTGAGAGCCGCACTGGAAATGGCCTGGGCTGGAGCAACCGGCATGGATGCGACTGTAATCAGAAAAATGACCGCCAAAGTAAAAATTTTGCGCATAATTTTTTATTATTTATTTACTTCTATATTAAAGCAAATTTTTGTTTTTTTGTCGAAAAAACAGTACACATTGGTACTGTTAAAATAGTAATCTCAGTTTTTGGGCCTCCTGATAAGCGAACTCCTCAAGAACAATATCACCCTTGCGTCGCAGAGTTTCAATCAAGGTTCGAATCAACTCAAGCCGCATACAACGACAATCATGATCTTTGAATTGAAATTGAACGGTCCCATTGACGGAAAAGAACTTGGTAGTCCGCACCCATTGCAGGAGAACAATAACTTCATCAGGGAATTGAACATGATGTTCAACATAGCTAGTCAACTTTTTGATGTAGCTATCTAGGGAATCACAATCCCAAATAAATTTCATTCTGGGTGTGATCTTTAACTTGAGAGCAATGCCAGCCATGGGTTTTCCTCTCTATTTTTTGTTCGTACTAATAAATCATAACGTGTCGTAATCAATCGGTCAATTGTCTACCATTAATATCGGGATAAAAAAGCTCATAGTTATACTATGAGACAATCAATTTTGTGTTCGCTTTGTCGAACCTTGATTAAAATCAAATTGCAAAAAGCCAAAAGGACAGCATCTCCGCAGTGTCGCCAAAACATCAAAGCGTTTCGAACTTCATCAATGAACAAAGAATAATTGAGACAAAACTGATCATAATCACCAACACAATCCTGTAAAGAAGGAAGTGCTTTGTGACTGATCTGAGAAATTTTTCGAGAGTAAAAAGGTGACAGGTCACAACGCTCGCTGGTAGCAATCCAGTTGCTGACGTCAGATCGAAGCTGAACCAAAACCTCTCTACTTTCCGCTATTTGCATCAATCCTCCTAAAATTGGGGTTATCTTTTTGAGAGCGATGTCGAATCAATTTATAATAACATATTATAAATATATTGCTCACTCGTCAACAACACACATCTCGGTAGAAAAGCCATGCTAAGGCTCCGATGATTTGATGATTTTGATCTGTCTAGAATTACGCCGCATCATCAATCAAGCAATTTCCTAGCAAAGACGCCAGATACTCTGTATTTTGATCAATCTTTTTCTTCAACTGATGCCAGGCATTTTCCTGAAGACCCTTTTTCTTGACCGGTTCATGTTCGTCAAGAAGAGCATCAAGTTTGAAAACATCCACAACATACAGCAAAGCTTCAAACAAAGAATAAACATCTCCATAATATGGATACGGACGACCAACTCCACTTGCAAAACACATTTGCAGATAGATATCAGTATAAATAATTTCCTCAAAGTCAACCCGAATATCCTGCTTGGGAACATGCCCAACTGTGGATTCAAATGCGATGACCTGATCATATGCATGAAGCATGACATTTTCAATTGAACCGCTAGTAAAAACTGCTTCCAATGCAAGCAAGACCGATGCGTCAATCCTGGAACTGGCAACAAATGGTGTACTAAAATCTCTTGAAGATGATTCCTTGATATGAAACAAACTCCGAACTCGATTGATGACTGAGAGGGCGCTTGCCTTCATCGTTTCAAGCAATTCAATAAATGTGTCGCGATCAACTTGCGGCAATCCAGCACGGCGTGTATGAGACATTGAATCCTCCTTTATCTTTGGTTGACAGAGTATATTAACACAATAATACTTTTTTGTCAACAATAAGTGTAATTTTTTGGCTGATTAAAAAAAATATTGTATAATAAAGACAATAAATTGACCTAATTAGACTAATGTTTCTAATTGACCGACTAAATCTCCAGTACCAAGGTTTTTTAATTATGATTTGAGAATTCGACATTATTTAGCGAAATTTTGCGCCGAATGACGCATCGTCCTCTGACGGAGATTAATTAGAGTTTATTCGCCATAGGACGAATCCGTCCTTCGGCGGAGAATAATTTTCCTATGATGGGATTCAGTTTAATCTTAATGCTGAAGTGCTAATAACTATGCTTTATAAAAATAAATCAAAATTGGTTGGAATACTTCACTATATATCTTTTTTTACTGGCCTAGCAATCATGTTGACCGTTTTTTTGCCTTACATGATTATAACTGAAAAGTTTTTAGCCAAAAAAAAGCGAAGCTATTACTGGCGCAAAATGGCGGCCTGGATTGTAAAATCAGTATTATTTTTGCATGAGATTGATGTTAAAATAAAAAATCCAAATAATTTTGCTCTGGACGAATCAGTCATCTATGCGCCAAACCATGGCAGTGAACTGGATGGCTTTATCATGCTCTCAATAATTGGTCCCAAAGCCGTTTTGTTCACCATGCCATTTGATCATTTCCCAGGATTGCTAAAATTTTGGCTCAAAAGAATGAACACAATTGCAGTGCTCCGTGATGCAGTAGATATCGCCAATAGTCAAGATGCCCTATCACCGAAAAAAGCTATTGCGCAATCAATAAAAATGCTTGAAGACGGCCATTCATTGATAATTTTTCCTGAAGGTCATATTGAAAACTATCATGAGCTACATTATTTTCACACTGGGACAGCCCGAATCAGTCTTGGATCTCAACTGCCAACAGTACCAGTGGGAATCGCGAACACAGATAAAATAATACCGGAGAATCACATTATGTGGCCGGGAACAATCACCGTAACTTTTGGCAAAAAAATGTATCCTATAAAAGAAAAATTATCCCTAACAGAATTCAATCCCGACAATGTACGAATCCTAAGAACTCTCTTGGAAAAAGCGGTCGTTAATTTGCTCCCTAGCCGTTATCTGCCTAAATATTATTTTTCCCAAAACAAGCATATTGGACTATTTGTTGACATTGATAACACGGTTTATGATGGTTATTCTCAACAGGATTTGATAAAATATCTACTTTGGCTACATAAAATCAAAGCGAGAGATGCTTTTAAGATATTTTATTGGTTGTATTTGGAAAAAGCAGGCCGACTCCGCCACACTGATTTGATGAAAAAAGCCTTGTGGGTATTGCATGGCTGGGATGTGGGTGAATTACACCATGAGATACATAAAACATTTGATGAAAAGCTGATCAAAAATATCAACTATGGTTTGTTGCCAATGCTAAAAGATCATACCGAAGCCGGTCATAAACTAATTTTTGTCTCTGAAATAATCCACCCTCTGGCCAAAGAATTCCAGCACTTGTTCCAAGGCAAAGCCAGCCTAGACACTCTTATGGAACAAAAAACCCACCATTATACTGGTAAGGTTACGAGACTTTGCTATTGTCAGGAAAAAGCAAATCTATTACAACACTTTGCCCACAAGAATAACATTGACTTGAGGAATAGCTATGCGCTGGCTGACAGTGCCGCTGACGCTCCATTCCTAGAAAAAGTCGGCAATGTCATGGTCGTCAAACCCGGAGATGAGCTCAGGCGAAAAGCCAAACATTATCGGTGGAAAATCTTGGAAGATGTAAGTTGAGATTTATAAAAAATCAAAATTTATTTTTACAAACATTAGGTCTCATTATTATCATTATTGATAATATTTCTAATGGGATAAACGTTAATTTCGCCAATACCCTTTGGTGAAATTTTTATTTTTTCACTAAAATTAAAATCCGTAGAAATTTGTTTATAGGTTTCTTCACAAGTCAAAATTTCACCGCTCTCTGAGTGACCCTGTAAACGACTGGCCAGGTTTACAATATGCCCCAGGCAATCAAAGCGACGAGAATCTGCGGTACCAAATTCACCGGTAATGAATTTACCGGTAGCGACGCCAATTCGTTTACCCCAAGGATATTTGTGCATAGATTTTTGCATCGCGATTGCGGCTTGAACCGCCTTTTTGGTGTAATCTTCGTTTTCCTCCAACCCAAACATCGCCAAGATGCCATCACCAGGGAATTTGTTGCCCCAACCGCCATGAGCAGTAATAATCTCACTCATTTCAGTAAAATATTTGGTCAATGACTCATTGATCTCTTCCGGATCAAGATCACGACTAAACTGAGTAAACCCCGCCAAATCGGTAAAGACAATGGTGCCACGAGTTTTTTCCGCTTTCAACTTGCCTCGCATCATGCGACTGACAATCTTTGGTGGCAACATAGTGCTGAGTAAATGATCAGCCTTGGCTCGCCAATATTCAGATTCATTACGAGCTTTGTTCAACTGTTTGGTTCGCTCGATCACTTTGTCTTCAAGGGTTTCAACGTAATTTCTAATTGTAGACAGTTGAGACTCCATGCCGTCAAGATACGCTCGTTTACTAATATGTGAATGGAACAAAAGATAATAAATTTTTTTGAACCAACTGATTTTTTTCCAATCAACATAATAAATAAAATATGGGGCATTATAAATTTCACCGCTTCTAAGTGTCAACAACTTGTTTACCGGATAATCCCTAGTAATCAAAATTCCAATCGGTAATTGATCAACCTGGTCACTGCCCTGAAGAGCCCGATAGCGACCAAGGAAGACTTCTTGATTCGCAACAACTTCTGGCAGTAAAACAACCGGCCGCCCACATTCTTCACCGCGGATAAACACTTTTTTATTTTTTATTTCAAAATCGCCATCTGTCAATCCACCAATTTTTTTTAGCAGATATTTTAAATTATACTCAAGCATGTTTTCACGAAAATCTGCTGACGGTAAGTTCCAAATCTCCGGGATACTGGATAATATACCTTGAATAAAAAAGTCACTATAATAATCATCTACAGCATTTACATCTTCAGCAAATTTTATTTTTATATAACAGTTGTCCTTGCCTTCTTTGACAACAGAAATATCCTTGGTCTGGTTGAAATATTTGTTGTAGCGACCAACATGCTTGTAAACCTCAAGCGGACCCAGAATCACACTGACAAAAATATTCACAATATATTTGAAAGCCCCCCACGATTCCAATCGACGTGAAGACAACCCCATTTTGTATGGAGCTTGGGGATCTTTTAACAGATCAATGGCTCGCTCCATAACTAGGTTGTAATCAGCCAAGGTAATCCAATTGTTTTCATCAAGCAAAAAATTCCGCGATTGTGGTAATCCCTGAAAAAGCAAATTATCGCTGCCGAGCATCTGTTTGAGATATCGAGCAATAATAGAGATATTACGGCAGCAAACGTTTTTGGGCTTATCGGTCATAGTACTTTAATTTTAGGCGAAATACTGAATTGAGTCAAAGAATTTTACAAATGTATGAAAGATTCTTTTTTACAGAAACTACGTCAATAATGTTTTATTATAGCATAAACTCAATAATTTTGCAAGCTTACGATAAAAACAAAAATCGCCAAGTCGGCGACTTTTGTTTCATGTGAGCTGTGCTAATAAGTATTGACACTTTCGATAATCTGATTAATAACATTGTAATATTGATTGTCAGTCTGCGTATTGCCGTAAGCAATGGCTTGTATTTCGATATAACCACTGCCAACCTGACGTCGAGCCAGAAAACGAAATGTATGTTGCTCATTACTCATTGAATAAGCGCCATTGAAATAATTGTTGGAATATTGAGAGACATTATTTTGATTCAAAATATTCTGTAATAAGAAGTAAGAATAGTTACTACCATTCACCTCATAATAGGCTCCAATAGAATTGGGAACAAAACCGATTGAAACGGTAATTCCGTCGTCCAAGGCATACTGTCCGGCATAAATCTTGTTACATTGTGTAAGTGAAACATCTCCACCATAATCAATGGCAGAGTCAACTGACCAATCCAGTGGGCATTGAAAAGTATAATTAACATCAGAAATGTTGCGAGTAAATGTTTGCCAACCGGATTGAGGATTGAAAGAACTGTTTCCAATTGGAATTGCGGACAAATCAGCATTGGTAATACCAAGTCCGAGATTTCTCATCAGATTAAAAGCATCAGCCGGCCGGCCAAGATAATGCCGATTATAAGCAATCGTATCCACATACCAAGCTTCTCCATGAGCTTCAACTTGTAAAAAAATCTTTCCACTTTGTCTCGCGGCAAAACCGCCGTCAGTCACTCGGGTCAAACTGGAACTCAGAGGATCATAACCCATAAAAATTTCTTCATAATCATTGTAGCCATCACCATCTGTATCACGACTTGAATCTGAAGTCCCAAAGGAGGCTTCAGCCATACTGCTAAGGCCATCATTATCAGCATCAACAAAGCCGGTATCTAGATTGCTAGCCGCGACGGGAATTTTTTGCAAATCAGCATTGGTAATGCCATAACCCAGGTCACGCATAATATCAAAAGCATCGGCCGGACGGCCAAGATAATAACGATGTAAATCCCCAGGATAAACATACCAAGCTTCACCATTGTCTTCTACTTGAAGCAAAATTTTGCCGCTCAGATTAGCCGCCAGGTCTTCGGCTTTAACCGCCGGAGCGATCAAAACAAACAGACTGAAAAGCATGGCAAAAACTAAAAGTTTTTTCATATTTTAATTTAAAATTATAAGCTATATCAAATTCAGTTTAATCTATTGATAAAACGATTATTTTTTCTTTTTGGTCAAGCGATCATTGTAATGTGCCGACACATATGGCGGTTTTTGCCCAAGACTGTATAATCTTGGTATATGGCAATATCTATGGCAAAAACAATCAAAGAAGAGCGCTT
>PFAP01000047.1 GCA_002773615.1 Candidatus Falkowbacteria bacterium CG10_big_fil_rev_8_21_14_0_10_39_11 | reverse complement strand
TAACCTAAAAACACCTAATCAAGTCCTTGGTTTAAAAGGGCAATATGTTCGCGCCTAAAACAAAAAACGAGCATTTAAACTCGTTTTAACTACATCATAAAAGCCAAGCCACTAAGAGACGGAGAAAATTGACACACCATCTCAACATAAGCCCGCCATTTTTCATCCTTGATCCCAAGGTGAACAATTACCGATTCTTTTACCGCCTGACGTAAAATTGGATCCAAACATTCTTCACCAAAACTTCGTTGTTCCCAATTATGCAGGTTATCGGTACGATGAACACTAATCAAATATTCATCACCATATTTCCCCAACAAAAATCCATCATAAGAATACAAATAACCCTCACGATCAAAGATTCCCTTTTCTTCCAATTCTTGAACGCTTGAAACAAACATGTATGGATTCCAAAAAGTTTTCCCCGGCCCACATTCAATCACTCTCATTTCCCCGGCAATCACAATGTGCGACTGAGACATTTATTGCCTCCACGGTTTTGGATTATCAAACTTGAAAATTATCAGTCACCACCTTCAACAAAATTTATCACTTGATATTCTTTCTCTCTTATCTGCCAACCTCGCTCCCACAAAATCGGTTGAAAATATCCCCTCAACTGCAGATAAAATTTTTCTTTTCCCAACTCAATGATTTTGACCGACGTCAATCCATCATTTGTTCGACTGACATCTGTTTCGACCGGTTGTCTTGACATATACTCAGGAAAAGCAAGAAGATATGGACTCATCAAATGATCAAAAAAATGCTGTACCTTACCGACAGAAAGTGGCGCCCGATTGTTATATGGCAAAGAAGCGGCAAAAAAAGCAAAGGTATCTTTATTCGGTTCAACGGACAATTCATATTCTACCATTTTGCCATTGCTCAATTTAACACTACCGGACCAAGTCACCACATCGGGAATATTGGCACAGCCAGTAAAACAAAACGCATGCTTGGTCAGAAATTCTGGTTCATCCTTGACTACCACCGAATTATTACTACCCGAATGCTCCATGTATAGTGAAGATGTACCCAATAAAAATCCAGGAATTATAAATAAACACAAACCAAACTTAGTAATAGGATTTAATCCCTCAATCAATAGTGGCAACAAAAAAATCATACCACAAATTTCAAATAGAATACAAATGAAAAACAACAAATTTGCCATGACAAACCTCCTTTGGGGGATATTGAACAATCAGAAACTTTATCACAACAATTAAATTCCGTCAATGACTTTGAGTGCTCAAGAAGTGTTCAACCAACTCTTTGGACTGACGCCACGAATCAACCCACTTAATATTCTCATCCCGCTTGTACCATGTCAATTGCTGCTTGGCATAACGCCGAGTATCACGCTGAATCAAACGAATGGCCTCATTTAAATCATACTCACCATCTAGGTATCCGACAATCTGTCGATAACCAATACCGGTCATTGATGATAATGATTTTTTATAACCTTTTTTAATCAATGATTTTACTTCATCAACCAATCCCTCATCAATCATTTCTAGCACCCGTTTATCAATTTTTTCATACAAGACTTCTCTTGGTAATGATTTCCCTAAAACCAAAAAAGCAAATTCCGGCTCATTTTTTTCTTTATTAATAATCTGACCAGTTGCCTCATACAACTCCAAAGCGCGGATTACTCGTCTGGAGTTTTCAATATCAATGATTTTATCTGCTTCCGGATCAATCTCTGATAATTTTTTAACCAAACTCATCAAACCTTCAGTTTCTAATTGTCGTTCCAATTGTTTTCGATACTTGTTGTCAAATCCGCCTATCAACTCATACCCTTCGACTAAAGCTGATATATACAAAGACGTTCCGCCCACCACTATTGCCAACCGATCATCTTTTTCAATCAATCTCTTGGTTTCTCTGAGCCAGTCATCCAAATTAAACTCCTGATTTGGTTTCACGAGATCAATCATTTTTTCTTCCACGCCGTCAATTAAATATGTTTGGCCAAACAAGCCTCTGCGTTTTCTAATAAAATGGTCCTTATTGGTCCCAATATCCATCCCTTTATATACTTGCCGGGAATCAGCTGAAATCAAAAAACCACCAAATTCTTTGGCTATTTTATGAGCTAAACTTGATTTTCCCGAAGCGGTCGGCCCGACCACTACAATCACTTTCTTTTTTTGCATATTCTTGAAAATTTGACTATAATTAGTATACACAATTCACCTAAGGATTTCAACTAAAATTAGAGTTCCATTTTTATCTCACCTCAACACACAAAACAAACAATATGAAAAACTTATTTATCATAATTATGAGTTTGAGGACAACCACACTCACTGGATGTATTCACCAATCAACCGACAATAAAACAACCAACGAAAACTCTTTTAAATCTATAACCAATCTTGATTCCAACCAAAAAAATCAATGTACCAAAGATACCGATTGCATTTGGGTTTCCGGGATATCGGAGAAATATAGTGGCTGTGGCTGTTTCAATACAAATTATTATGAAAAAACATATTCCTGGACTTGTTCCGATCAATTTCAAACTAGCCGGAAAAAGCATGTTTCTAATTGGTGTCATCAGTTCAGCTTATTGGCTGGTATCATATTTCACAGTTCAATTCACCCTATCAAACAATTATATTTATTTAGGCATAGCCATGATACTTATCAGTTTATATTTAATTTTTGTTGTCCCAAACGAGAAGTAAATATTTTTTTATAACATTTAAACTATGTCAGAACAAATACCACTACAAGAACCAATAGTCCTATCCACTTTCAACGAATACTTTCCGACCGGAGAAATCATTGAAATTAGTGTCCGCTAAATACCAGAAAACATCATGACTCACTTTGAGACACAGAGCGCCAAGTTCATTTTGCCAGATGACTACCATCCCAAAATTTGAAAAATCTATATCATCAACCATGATAATGGACAAAAAACCTACGTTGCCCATCAAACGAAAAGCTACAAAGCATTAAAAGAAAAAAAATCAACATACTTTGTTGATGTTGATAATAAAAACAATATTATCGGATAGTCTGAACTGAGATTCAACATCAAACATCCAAAGGAAAAAGCCAGATACTTCAAAAACAAACCATTTGTTGGCTGGACAAAAACGGTTACTGGATCCAGAAAGGCCGGTTTAGGATTGAGAAGACTATATACAATGAATGCCTTTTCTCAAATGATGCATAGGCACCCCTTATTTTCTGACACTCTAATCAGTCCATCCGCTAAAAACCTATGGAAAAAATTAATTGTCCAAGCAAAAGCGAAAGAATTCAAAAAAGGCCAAAACGATCGATATACATTTTTATAATTGATGTAAAGCAAACAAAAAAATATGTTGTTCAAAAAAAAGATGGAATATGCAGATGATGATTCAACTTCAACTGGTCGCCTCTTTCGACTTCGAGCCCCATCTCTAGTAATCGGGCTCATTTTGGGTATTGGAATATCTTTTGTCACCTCAAACTTCGAAGAAGTCCTAACCCAAAATATTCAAGTAGCTTTTTTTCTTCCCTTTATCGTCTACATTGCTGATGCAATCGGAACTCAAACACAAAACATATATTCACGAGATTTACAATCAGGCAAAACAAATTTTAAAAAATATCTCAAAAAAGAGTTGTCACTAGGTTTATTATTCGGCATAATCTTTGCCTTATTTTCCGCCTTGGTCATTCACCTCTGGCTCCATGACACTCCACTGACTCTCAGTGTCTCGATCTCGGCCTTCATCACCCTAGCAACAGCTCCCACCGTAGCGCTTCTCGTTACCCAAAGTATTCAATCGATCCACAAAGACCCGGCCGTCGGTTCAGGCCCAATCACTACCATTATCCAAGATACCCTTAGTATCATTATTTATGGCCTGGTTGCCAGCTCTATAATTTTATAAATTTTATTCAAAAATAAAAATAAATACTCCAATTAACTCTTATGAAAAAGAAAAACAAGAAACCCAAAGGTATAAAAAAATTCTTTGCCAATCTCGGACCGGGTTTCATTACCGGTGCTTCTGATGATGATCCATCCGGTATCGCCACCTACTCCCAAACCGGAGCTCACTTTGGTTACAATCAGCTCTGGACGGCGCTATTTTCATTTCCATTTATGGCCACAATTCAAGAAACGTGTGGTCGGATTGGCCTCGTCACCGGCAAAGGCCTCGCCGGAGTTATGAAAAAACATTACTCACGTTCAATTCTTTATTTTTCCGTTTTAATATTACTGATCTCCAACACCATCAATATTGGTGCTGATCTCGGTGCCATGGCTGCCGCCGGCCGCTTGGTTTTTGGTCTGCCATTCATCGTTTGGCTACTTGGAATCACAGCCGTAACTCTTTTCCTTCAAGTTTTTATCTCATACAAAACTTACGCCCAATTTTTAAAATATCTGACATTAACACTATTAACATACATTGTGGTCGCCGTAATGGTCAAACAAGATTGGATTCAAATTGCATGGGCGACATTTGTTCCATCTTTTTCCTTTTCCAAAGAATACTTACTTAACATTGTGGCCATACTCGGTACGACCATATCTCCATATTTATTCTTCTGGCAAGCTGATCAAGAAGTCGAGGAGGAAGTTAGTCGCAAAGAAATCCGCAGCATGGGTGTCGGCACACCAAAATTCAAATCAAGAGAATTAAAAGCAATAAAAATTGATACTATCATTGGGATGTTTTTTTCCAATTTGATCATGTTCTTCATCATCGTCACCACCGCTTCTACTCTCGGACTTCACGGTATTACCGACATCCAAACCGCCGATCAAGCAGCCATGGCCCTCCGACCAATTGCCGGAGATTTTGCCTACCTACTTTTTGCCTTGGGTATTATCGGGACCGGTTTACTCGCCGTCCCGGTCCTAGCCGGATCCGCCTCTTACGCTTTGGCAGAATCTTTTGGCATGAAAGAAGGCTTATATAAAAAATTCAAACAAGCTCATGGATTTTACGGTGTCATCACGGTTGCCACAATCGTCGGACTGCTCATCAATTTTACTCCGATATCTCCCTTCAAAATGCTGTATTATACCGCCGTTCTAAATGGTGTTTGCGCACCACCATTTATGGTTATCATTATGCTTATCGCTAACAACAAAAAAATCATGGGCAAATACACGAACAAAAAATGGTCCAATTGGCTTGGATGGTCCATTACCGGTATTATGTCCGTTTGTGCCATCGCATTGATTATTTCATTATTTTAGAGTTCAAAACTCAATTCATTCTATAAATCTATTATTAAAATAAAATATCGCTAGTCAAAATATATTATGAAGCCACAAAAATCATTAACTGAAGGCCCAATTCTGAAATCACTGATTTCATTATCAATTCCAATTATTTTCGCCAATATTCTGCAAACAGCGTACCAACTTACTGATACATTTTGAGTTGGTCGCCTCGGAACCGTCGCCGTTGCCGCCGTATCCATCAGCTTTCCGGTAATATTTCTTTTAATTTCTCTTGGCGGCGGTCTTGGCATGGCCGGCACTATTCTAGTCGCTCAATACAAAGGCAGTCAAAACAAAAAGGCGGTAGATCATATTACCGCCCAAACGCTTCTTATGGTAACTATCGTTTCAGTTATCCTCGCCGCGATTGGTTACTTCCTTTCACCATATTTAATCAGACTAATGGGAGCCGAAGCTGCAGTTTTCACCAGCGCCGTTGCCTACATGAAAATTTCTTTTCTTGGCATGATTTTTGTTTTCATCTACATGGTTTTTCAATCGTTAATGAGAAGGGTCGGCGACGTCAAAATCCCGATGTATATCGTCTTCGGAACTGTTTTATTCAATCTTATCCTTGATCCCCTATTTATTTTTGGTTATGGATCCATTCCTGCTTTTGGCGTGGCCGGAGCTGCCATTGCCACTATCGCCACCCAAGGTATAGCTGCCATCATCGGAATATTCCTTTTACTGACAGGTAAACATCAAATACATTTGCATTTAAAAGATTTGAGACCTGACATGCCGGTTATCAAAAAAATGTTTACCTTGGGCTTCCCAGCCTCAATCGAACAGTCCACTCGAGCGCTAGGAATGACCGTCATGACTTTCTTGGTTGCCTCCTTTGGAACTCTCAGCTTGGCCGCATACGGTATTGGCGGACGCATCCTCAGTTTTATCATTATCCCAGCCTTGGGTATCTCTATGGCTACCTCAACCTTGGTTGGTCAAAACATCGGCGCCGGTAAAATTAAAAGAGCGGAAAAAATCGTCAAACTTAGCGCCTTGTCCGGATTTGTCATCTTGTCCGTGGTGGGTGTTATTGTTTTCATTTTCGCCAAACCTCTGACCACCGCCTTTATTCCCGGCGAAATTGAAACCATTGCCTCGAGCGCCTTATTCATCAGAATCATGGCTTTAACTTTTGGCTTTATTGGCATTCAAATGGCCATCAACGGCGCTTTTCGCGGTGCCGGCAACACCGTCATTTCCATGAGTCTTGCCATTGTATCCCTCTGGATCCTCCAATTTCCACTGGCTTATATTTTATCAAAACATACCTCAATGGCTGAAGTTGGCATCTGGGCCGCTTTCCCAATCTCCAATGTCATTGCAGCCATAATCACCATCATCTGGTTTGCCAAAGGCACCTGGAAACAAAATAAACTGACTGAAGAAATCAAACTAGAAAACCAAACAACCAAAGAAGCCATTATTGAAGAAGGAATAAATTAAAATAAACATATGAAAAAAAATACTTCCTTTGCAATCAAAACCAATATTGCTGCTTGGATCATCAGCATCATATTCATTCTAATCCCAGGATTTATTCTTGGTGAAACCTGGTACAATCTCATGGACAATAAATATTTCGCTGGAGCCTTTAGTCTTATTGTTACTTTTTCTGCCCTCCGGCTCTCCCTTCACAACATGATTAAAAATGCAAAATTTGAAGCCAAAGAAAAAAACCAATCTCTAACAACGACCTGGTATGTGTTCATTCTCTTTACCCTCTTGTCTCTATTGCTAACCTACAAAAACATTGTAAATCGTTTTGGTCTATCCTATGAAATAATCATTATTATAGCCCAAATTGCCGTCGCATATCTGGCTATCCTTACCATCAAACAAACAAAAAATCGCTCGTAGTTACGAACGACCTAAACAATTAATACCAGTCTTCATAATAGCCATATCTCTCCAACTCAGCTCGAATCGCTTCCTGTTGACGATCATAGCACCGCTTACACACGTGATACACCGGACCATGCATACCTTCGTCAATATCACGTGTCCAAATGAGATTATGCGAGTGCTCCTTGCAGTAATCACACTGGCCGCCGCTGTTCTCACGACGACGCACCCGCTCACTGGCAAAACACTCATCACACAAGTCAGCCCACTCAGCTCCAAACGAATCCGTCTCACCCTGGAGACGACGAGTAGCGAGCTTCTCACCACAATCATCACACATCTGACTATCCGGGACAGCACGAACCGTACTCGGCAAGGTAGTTGTATCCATAGAACCGGTCACGTGAGCCATAAGTTACCTCCTTGGTAGCCTGCTGGTTGTCTCGCTAGAAATACTGAAAAACCAAGATGTAAGCCAAACTATCATCAAAAGTATAATTCATCTCCCAACCAAAAGCTTCATGTCCCCAATAATCTGAAATATAAGAAAATATACATCCATGGAAAATTAAACCCGACACCAAAATCAATCCCGCACACAAGCCAAGACACCAATAGAACTTCAACTTCAATTTGTACTCTCAGATATAATACATCACGTAAACTGGGGCAATCAAGTAATGAAGCACCAAAGACAATATGGACATGACAACAGCCATGGTTCCCCCCCTTTTTACAACATTACACTATAACATATTTTGAATAAAAAATCAACAGCAATGACTAATTATTAACTAATTTTACACTATATGACAGAGGTCCCTCCCCAACAACCAACCCTCAAAGATGCCTACAATGCGTTACCACCTAAAATCAAATCCTTTATACCAGAAGCAAACTTTAGCTATTATGAAGGAACAAATAGACTCCATTGTGGTCCTCAAAAAACAGGCGGATCCAAATTTGTTGGCCTGGACAATATTTTTCAAGTCTTCAACCATATTGACATCAAAAAATTAATTGAACGAATTAAAGAACAAAATGATGACCGAGATGAATTAAAAGATGCTGGCACTCCAGAGTCCGCCTTTTTTCCAGCCAAACGTTTAACTGAACATCCAGCCGGCTTGCCCGAGGCTTTGTATTTCAAAATCCCTGACATCAAGGGTACTCTATCAATCCAAAAACTATCTGACTTGCCCGATGACACCAGAGTCTTGGTCGCTCGAGAAAAAGGCCATGGTAATCCTGAAAAAAAAGAAACATACAACCCAGCTTCTTTCACCGCCTTTATTCCTGATCAAGATATGCCGACTAGCGACTTTGCGACCGTCATTGTCGGTCGTGAAGCTGATAGCACTGATTTCTCGTTGTGGACCCTTCATCCCGGTCCCCCAATCCGCCCACTATTGACTGATTTTAATTGGACTGCGAATTTAAAAAGCTCGGAAGAAATTTCGGGGACTGAAAAACCAACCGCTATTGTCACCACCGTTGGTGAACTCAAAAAATATCTCGGACATGATGATTATATAAAAATATCAACTGGCGACCTTGAATCTGAATTGACGAAATTCGACTTCACTGAAAAATAACAATACCTCCAAATTGTCATTCTGAGCTTCGCCTGTGCTGAGCTTGTCGAAACATCGAAGGACGACAATTTTTTATCAAAAAAAACACTTGACTTCAAGTATTTTACTTAATATTAAAAGAGAAAACGGACAAAAATAAGTTGTAAATTCAGCAAACCTAAAATTATATTAAAACTCCCTCTAACATCCACATTTTCGGCTCAATCACTTTTACGTTTACCACTTTCCCGACAAAACTTTTATCAGACTGAAATCGTACTCGTTTCATTTCCCGGCTATTGCCTTCACACCATCCGTCATATTCTTTATCTACCAAAACTTCTACCACCCGATCTTTATATCGTTGATTTTTCTTCAATGTAATTTTTTTCATTTGGCTTTGCAATCGGTGCCAACGTTTTTTCTTATCCTCATGAGAAACATCATCTGCAAATTTAGCCGCCATTGTTCCTTCTCGCGGTGAGTACATGGCGTGAAAAGAAATATCAAAATCCATTTCTTGATAAAATTGATATGTCTGTTCAAAGTCTTCTTCCGTTTCTCCAGGGAAACCAACAATAATATCAGTTCCGAGAGAAATATTCGGATTTACATGTCTAATCATTTGAACTATTTTTCGATAATCATCTGAAGTATATTTGCGATTCATTTTAGCCAAAATTTCATTTGACCCTGATTGCAAAGCCAAATGCAAATAATTCAACATATTAGGCAGAGCCATCGCTTGAATCACCTCTTGAGTCATGTCTTTAGGATGAGCTGAACTAAAATAAATTCGTCCCAATCCATCGATCTGATTCATCTCCCATAAAAGTCGAGCAAAATTATGTTCAAACGGATTATTTTCAGAAAATACCTCCACATCAACTGGATCATAAGAATTTACATTTTGTCCGAGCAATTCAATGTGGACACAACCATTGGCCACTAAATTTCTAACTTCATTCAACACATCACCAACCTTGCGACTGGTTTCTCGCCCTCGTGTATATGGCACAGCACAATATGAACAAAAATTATTACACCCAGTCATAATCGGTACAAAAGCTTGATATTCAGTACTATATTTAGGTAAAACTTCCAAATAATCATCCCCAACCATGTCTCGAGTATGTAAATAGGCTTCAAATTCAGCCAATTTTTTTATATCAAAAACAAAATCAAACCGCTTAGTAAATCGTTTTTTATCATCATCCAAGATACATCCGGTCAAAATATAGGTTATTTCACGCTTTTCTTTAATTACTTCACAATTTCGCAAAAATCCCCAAACTCTATCAATGGCAGTCTGTCTCACTGAACAGGAATTGATCACAACCAAATCAGCCAATTCTATTGAATTGACCGATTTATACCCCACGTGCTCCAAAACAGCTGCCACCCGCTCAGTATCAGATCTGTTCATCTGACAACCAAACGTAATAATATGATATGTTTTACTTGTTTTTTCCATAAATTTATGGTAATTGTATACTTAATACTGACATTTATCAAGCTTTTACAGAGTAAATGAATTATGGTAAAATATTAAAAGAAACATGGTGTAAAAATCATTCCTTTTTAATTTACCAACATCATTTCTCCCATTTTACTTATTCCGCCTATTTCTCTCATACTCTATGCTCGTATATTTTTATCGTTTCTTCGAAACACTCAAAAACAGTCCCGCCCGTCGCAACCGTTTTATTATGATCACGATCGCCTTGTCAGTACTTATTAATATTGGCTTGTGGTTCTTTTTATTCTTTGAATTAAAATCCATCGTGGCCCAAAATCCTGAATTCACCACCATCCCTCTGCATTATAATGTCTTCTTTGGTATTGATAGCGTTGGTAAATGGTACAAAGCTTTTATTCTACCCTTATCTGGAGCAGTAATCATAATCATCAATACAGTAATATCATTTTTAGTCTACAGCAAAAAATCTTTACTCAGTTACTTTTTTAGCGCAACTACACTCTTGACTCAAATCTTTCTTTCTATCGCTAGCTTACTGATCATTCTCATCAACCTTTAATTTCGTATAAACTTAATCTCTTAATTAACGATCTATGGAAACCGCTCTTGTTTTTAAATTAGGTATTCTCAGCACAATTTCATTTTTATTGGCTATGTGGTTCACTCCGGTGCTAGTTCATTTTTTATACAAATTTAACCTTGGTAAACAAATTCGCAGCAGTAAATCCGCGCCAATATTTGCCAAATTTCACAAAAACAAAGCCGGGACACCAACTATGGGTGGAATTTTGGTTTGGGCAACAGTCGCCTTTGTCACTCTTTTAACTTTTGTTCTCAGTCAAGCTTTTCCGACTGAATTTTTCCAGCGATTTGATTTTCTTTCCCGAGAACAAACTTTATTGCCTCTGGGTGTTTTAATTTTAGCCGCTTTAATTGGTTTACTTGATGACTGGATGGGTGTCAAAAAAATCGGCCCAAAAGGTGGCGGTATGAGCGTTTTGTTTCGCTTGGGCCTGTACACAATCGTCGCCGTCATCGCTGCTCTATGGTTTTACTTCAAATTGGACTGGGATGTTTTTCACGTTCCATTTCTCGGCAACTATATTTTGGGCTGGTGGTATATTCCTTTATTTGTTTTTATTGTGGTTAGCACCGCCTTCTCCATCAATGAAACTGATGGTTTGGATGGCCTGGCCGGTGGCATTCTCAGCATTGCCTTTGCGGCCATGGGAGCCATGGCTATCACCCAAAGTCGTTTTGATCTTGCCACTTTCTGTGCTGTTATAGTCGGAGCCCTATTGGCATTCCTCTGGTTCAACATCAATCCCGCCAAATTTTTCATGGGCGACACCGGAGCAATGAGCCTGGGCATTACACTTGGTGTTATTGCCATGTATACCAACACCGCCATTCTCCTACTATTAATATTGTTAGTTCCTGTTCTGGAAACCTTGTCAGTAATAATCCAAGTTTTATCCAAAAAATTTCGTCATAAAAAAGTTTTCCACTCTGCCCCTTTTCATCATCATTTACAAGCAATCGGTTGGCCGGAAACTCAGATTGTCATGCGCCTCTGGGTAATCGGAACCGTAGCGTCTGTAATTGGAGTTGCTATATTCCTGCTTGATAAAGGTTGGTATTAAATTAAATACACAATGTACATTTTTCTGTTTATCACTGCGCTCAAACTGATCATAGCTGTCTGGCTGATTATCTTCGGTTTTAAAATGACCAATAAAAAATATTTGGGGAAAATGTTCCAGGACAATCCTAGCGGGCCACCAATTAACAAACTTTTTAGCCCCAAAAACTTTGATCGTTATGGACACATAATCTTCCCGATGATCGTAATCGCTATGGCTCTTGTTTTGCTCTATACTACAATCAAGCAATTACCACTATAATTTGAACTTATGGCAAAATTTCCTTCATTCAAAAATAAAAACGTCCTAATCATGGGACTTGGTGTCCTGGGCCGCGGTATCAAGGATACTATTTTTTTTGCTGAACAGGGCGCCAAAGTAACTGTCACCGATCTCAAGACCAAAGAACAACTAAAACCAGCAATTGAAAAACTAAAAAAATACAAAAACATCACCTTTGTACTGGGTCAACATCGTCTATCAGACATTGACCGGGCTAATCTGATCATTCGTAACGCTGACGTTCCCTTGAATTCAAAATATCTTCAATATGCCATCAAAAAAGGGAAAAATGTTGACATGGACGAATCTTTATTTGCTGAATATTGTCCCTGCCCCATCATTGGGGTCACCGGTACTCGAGGTAAAACCACCACCACTATTTTAATTACTGAATTACTTAAAAAAACTGGCCGAGTAATTCACCTAGCCGGCAACATTCAAGGAGAGGCGACCTTGCCTCTAATCACCAAAGTCAAAGCCGATGACTTGGTCATTCTCGAACTATCAAGCTGGCAACTCCAAGGCTTTGCTTGGAAAAAAATCAGTCCTCACATATCAGTTTTTACCAATATTTATCCCGACCACCTCAATCGATACAAAAACATGGCAGAATACATCAAGGATAAAAAAAATATTTACAAATACCAAACCGCTGACGATTACCTAATTATCAACCGCAGCAACCCAACAACAAAAAAACTTATAAAAGAGGCCAAAAGTCAGGTTATAACCTTCAATCGGGCCGATTGCCCAAAATCCTACACAACCAGAATGCCCGGCGAACACAACAAAGAAAATATTGCCGCCGCCATTCAAGTAGCCAAACTTTTTGACTTAAAAACAAAAGACATCAAATCTGTAATCGCCAATTTCTCAGGAGTTGAGCATCGATTAGAATTTGTCCGAAGTCTAAATGGTATTAATTTTTATAATGATACAACCAGCACCACTCCGATCGCAGGTCAAAAAGCTATCGCCAGTTTCAAAGAACCAATCTATCTGATTGCCGGCGGAGCGACCAAAAAACTTGATCTAAACTTATTTGGTAAAGATATTGCTCAAAAAGTAAAAATGGTTGCCCTACTTGAAGGTACAGCCACAGATGAGCTTGAAAAATCAATAAAAAAATATCAAAAAAAAGATAAAATTATTGGCCGTTTTGATAATTTTAAAGAAGCTATAGACACACTCTACGTCGCCGCTACCCCTGGTAGCACCATTCTATTATCCCCTGGCTGCGCCAGTTTTGGTTTATTCCAAAATGAATTTGACCGTGGCTATCAATTCAAACAAATCGTCAAGAAACTAAAATAAAACTTTATGTCAGAAACCCCATCACAAGAAAAAAAAGAAACTTTTAAACCCGTGAAACTCTCAATCAAAAAGCCTGGACCCGGGACAGGAATTTCAATCGCTTTTGAGACCCAAAATGAAGACTACACCTTTTACTACAACCAAGCCTGTCTCCAAATTCTAAAAGCCGCCAATCTTGAACCATTTCATCAACTCGGATCAGGCAATGAACCGGGAGAACACAACTGGGAACCGCTGACACTAGAAGTCACACCAAAAATATTAGAAGACTTATTTCCCCAGATTCAAAAAAAAGCCGAAGAGTTATTTAATCTATATCTATAACCCATGCCAAAGGTAAGACGACTGGATAAAAAAACACCAAAAGGATCTGGCCACAAGCCGGATTATCTTTTAGTTGGTACTTTTGCCACCATTCTGTTATTTGGTTTAATAATTCTAACGTCAGCCGGATCAGCTCTTGGTTATGAAAAATTCAATGACAGTTATTATTTTATTCGACATCAAATTCTGTTTGGTTTAATTCCTGGCATTATTTTATTGTTGTTTTTTTCAAAACTTCATTACGAAAAATTAAAAAAAATCGCCAACCCCCTCCTCTTTTTATCAATCATACTATTAATTATTGTATTTATCCCCGGAATTGGAGCCCAATATGGCACCGCTCATAGTTGGATCAATCTAGGTGGCTTTTCTTTTCAACCATCGGAGTTAGTAAAACTAACCTTCTTACTCTATCTAGCCAATTGGCTTTCCAAACGAGGAGAAACTGGCGTACGAGATTTTTATTACGGCCTACTACCATTTGTATTCCTGATTGGAATTATTTCCGTCCTCATGTTACTACAACCGGACATGGGTACTCTCTCAATCATTATCTTTATGTGCCTGGCCGTATTTTTTGCCTCAGGAGCCAGATTCAAACATGTTATTGGCCTCATCGGAGCTGGATTTTTGTCTATTTTCTTATTAATAAAATCAGCTCCCTATCGAGCGGCTCGCCTGACCACCTTTCTCCAACCAGAACTAGATCCCCTCGGAATTGGCTATCATATCAATCAAGCTTTCCTGGCCATTGGATCAGGTGGCATCTTTGGCCGAGGCTTTGGCCACTCTCGCCAAAAATTCTCTTATCTACCAGAAGTGACCGGCGACTCAATTTTTGCCATTATGGC
This sequence comes from Candidatus Falkowbacteria bacterium CG10_big_fil_rev_8_21_14_0_10_39_11, assembly GCA_002773615.1. Classification (GTDB taxonomy): domain Bacteria; phylum Patescibacteriota; class Patescibacteriia; order UBA11705; family UBA11705; genus UBA11705. The sequence goes on along the minus strand of PFAP01000047.1, from coordinate 4,349 downwards.
TGAAGAGCTAGGCTTTATTTTTGCCTTTTTTCTTATTGCTTTGTTTGCGTTCCTCATGTACCGCGGTTTTCAAGTCGCCGAAAAAACCTCTGATTCTTTTGGCAAACTGGTCGCCACCGGAATAATCTCTTGGTTTTCATTCCAAGCTTTTTTTAATATCTGCTCCATGGTCGGCCTAATGCCCATCACTGGAGTCCCCCTACCATTTGTCAGTTCCGGAGGAACCTCTCTCGCTATTGCCATGGCTGCCATGGGCATTTTAATTAACATTTCAAAACACACTAAACAAAACTAAAATGAGACCCGTTTAGTCTCTTTTATTACCACTTACTTGTTATTCTTCTAAATTTATATTCCAACTCTTTCAGTTTTCTTGTTCCTTCTCTTCTGTTCTCTGAATCCAATCTTTCAAATTCAGCTTCTTGATATTTAAAGCAGCGTTTACACAAACAATTAGATGTGTTGCCGATCAATTTAGCAAATTTACAACTATTAAAAATCTGATCCGCTGACTTTATCTCACAACCACAATTGTCACAAAAAGCTTCATAGGTTGTCCCCCGTTCCACAGTTCCCTCCTAGCGGTTCAAGTGTTCTTGTTCAAACGCATACAATCGCTCTTTAATTTCACGTTCGGACAACTTCGCACCCTCAAGTACTCGTTTAAAATCAGTCTTCATTTTATCATAATCAGTCCGAATTCTAGTCCTACATTCTTCACATTTACCCATAAACTGAGTCATAAAAATTCTAGTATAGTTAACATCTTCTCTTGTCATTGATTTCCCACAACGCTTGCAATAAAAATGTTCAGCCATGATCTTCCTCCTTGATGGGTGCACTTCAATATTAGTATAAAAAATTAAAATTATAATGTCAACAAAAAAACAATCACTTCACGCGACTGTTTTTATATAATAAAAATCCATCTTATTTAATCTCTGGTGCCATATCTCTAAGCCGATTTACAATCGGTTTTATTTTTTTTACAAAATCTTTTACTTCACCGAGAGTATTATCTTTCCCAAATGAAATTCTGATACTACCATGGGTCCATTCTTTTTCGACGCCCATCGCTGTCAATACATGAGACGGCTCAAGAGCACCAGAAGAACAAGCTGAACCAGTTGAAATAGCAATGCCATCCATATCGAGCATCATCAGCATACTTTCACCCTCTGCCCGATAAAAACTAACATTCACAATATTGGGCAAACCATTTTTCTCGGCAGAGAAAATTCTAATTTCCTCGATTTCTTTCAACTCTTCGATCAGGATTTTCTTCAGCTCTGCAACATGATCAATTCGCATCTGTTTTTCTTCCTGAACCAATTCCACCGCTCGGCCCAAGCCCACAATGCCAGGCACATTCAAAGTTCCCGGTCGAATATTCCATTCATGAGAACCACCTTGCATTGGTGGATCAATTTTTACTCCAGCTCGGATATAAAGTACACCGATACCTTTGGGTCCATATATTTTGTGACCGGACAAAGCCAAAAAGTCACATTGTAATTTTTCTACATCGGTATCGAGATAATTTATTGCTTGAACTGCATCCGTATGAAAATATAATGGCAAATCGCCTTCTTGGCGCTCTTGTTTCTTCTCAGCAACCAGCTGCCCAATCTGTTCAATAAGATTTACTGAACCAACCTCATTATTAGCGTACATAACTGAAACCAAAACTGTATTATCTTTAATCGCTGCCTTTAATTGATCAAATTTGATCACCCCAGCGTCATCAACTTCGACAAAAGTTACTTCATGCCCCAACTTTTCCAACTTTTGATACACTCGTCTCACCGCTGGATGTTCAATTGCAGTCGTAATAAAATGCCCAACCCTATTATTGTCATCCTGCCTGCCCGCCGTAACGTTTGTGAAGGCGGAAGCCTGTCGAAGGATCTCATTTACCCTGTTAACCACGCCCCAAATCGCAATATTATTAGCTTCCGTCGCGCCAGAAGTGAATACCACTTCCCGAATATTACAATTCAACATTTTGGCCACTTGTTCTCTAGCTCTGTCTACAGCCTCAGCCGCTTTTTGTCCAAATGAATGAATTGAAGACGGATTACCGAAATATTCATCAAAATACGGTAACATTGTTTCTTTTACTCGACTATCAACCGGTGTTGTAGCCGCATGATCAAAATAAATTCCAGACATAAATAAATTAGCGATTAGCTGTTAGCTGTTAGCTTTTAGACTCAGTGACTAAAAGCCATCCGCTACAAGCTAAATTACAAAGTAACTGATTTGACTTCCGGTACTTGTTCTTTGATTTTGGCTTCCACATTATTTTCCAAAGTAAACTGTGTCATAGGACACCCAGAACACATCCCCAAAAACTTAACTTTTACTTCTTTGGTTTGCTCATTCGCTTCAACCAATTCAATATCACCACCATCCATTTGCAATAATGGTCTAACCTCTTCTAACGCTTTTTCAATATTTTCTTTAAATGTCATATTTGTCGTGTCACCCTGAGGCTCTCGAAGGGTTGATTTCTTCCTCCGACAACCATCAACATAACGATTAATAAATAATTTGTAAACTCACCTTACTTTTGAGCTCGATACTGCTCAATTGCATCTTTCAACGCCGCTTCCGCTAACACCGAACAATGAAATTTTGGCGCCGGCACACCGCCAAGTTCATCAACAATATCCTGTTTATCAATTTTTAAAGCCTCATCCAACGTTTTTCCCTTTGCCAAGTCGGTTAACATTGAAGAAGTCGCAATCGCTGCTGCACAACCCAAAGTTTCAAATTTTATATCTTGAATCATATCATCATGGATTTTTAAATAAACCTTCATGATATCACCACACTTCATGTTTCCTTTTTCACCGATGGCATCTGCGTCATCAATCACGCCTTGATTTCGAGGATTCTTGAAATGATCCATCAACTTTTCACTGTATTGCATATATTATTTTATTAATGATTTTAAAGTCATTGAACTTAATGTTTTATCAATTTGTTTGTATAGTGTTGTCCAAACAGTATGAACTTTACAACCACAGACATCACAACCTGAACACTCCAGCTTATACAACTCACCTTCAAGCGCACGAATTACTTCACTGACCCTTACCTTGTTTGCATTATTTTTTAACAGATATCCACCTTTTACTCCTTTAACACTGGTCACCAAATTAGCTTTTTTGAGCAAGGCAAAAATTCGCTCCAAATACGCCAAAGACAACTGTTCCTGATTGGCGATGACAGCCAAAGAAACCGGTTCTTTCGAATCAGCCAAATGCATTATTGCCCGCAAACCATACTCTGCTTTGGTGCTAAATTTCATAAAATATCCTTATTTGTGATCCTGAATCTTGTGCCGGACCTGCCTGCCGGTAGGCTGGCTTGATCCGATATTATTTCACGGTATAAACCACACAATAACCAACTAAAGTAGTTGGTTATATGTTATCATATTTAATAAATCTGTCAAGATTATACTTGGATTTACAATGTGACTAATTTTTTATAAAAATTATCACTATTAACAAACCAAACAAAAAAACTCTCAATTATTTTCGAGAGTTATACACCACCAGCACCAACCATGACCACGGTCAAGATTACCAAAATGGCAAAAATAATCATTATCTCAATCGCATTAACACTACAATTACCCGTCAGCAACAAATAACCGGCTACTCCCACCATCAACAAACCGAAAATGCCAAAAACTGCGAAAAACATATTGTGTGGATAAACTTCAATCCCACTAGGCTTGGTAATCGACACTCCATTGCCGGTGTCATCCAATAGTGTTTCTTTCAACTTCATCAAAACATTAGATCTCTCAAGTTGAGAAGTCTCTTCATTTACTTTCTGAAGCTCATCCAAAGCCGCGCGCAAATTTTCATACCAGAAAGCAATGTCTTCATCCGGTGTATTATAGACAAGAGACGTATATCCTTGAGTCAAATTATGTGCTTCCAAATAATCAACCACCAATTTGAGTTGCTTTTTAGCAATATCCACCTGATTGGCATCAGCCGCCCGCTTGAGATAACCGCCACAATCCTTATTAAAAAAAATTGAGTTGTAGACTCTGGCTCCAGTCCAACCGAGAATCGGAATACAGCACATAAGCAAAACCAACACACTCCCACGATTGGATGAAGTTCCTCTTCTTGATGTTCTCATGCTCTCCTCCTCTGGTTGTTTGGACAATCTACAATAACATAATCATTTTAGGCTGTCAACCACTACCAAATATCAATCTGGTCAAAGTTGTTAACATTGCAGCAAAGGGGTTTACACTTTGGGAGGCTAAAATATAATAAATAAACCATTATTTATATATTTTAGGCAATATGAATCAATTT
>PFAP01000018.1 GCA_002773615.1 Candidatus Falkowbacteria bacterium CG10_big_fil_rev_8_21_14_0_10_39_11 | reverse complement strand
AGAGGATATAGAATAAATAATCTCTCTACATATGAAAAGATCTCTTCGAAACACACAGGGCGAATTAATCGCTATGAAACAAAAGATAATGAATTATTAACTAAACGATTGACGAGAGATTAAGTCCCCTTTGAGGGGACCCGCACTCATCAAGCCACCGCCTTTGGCGGGGGTATCTGACTTGAATCATAAGAATTGATCAATAAATAAGTATAACTATGCTTATTTTTTTGTACAAAAAAACCGTATCTATTAATACGACTTATATGACATGTAATCCGGAATATTTGTACGGAAAATCTCTAAGACTAATGGCAAAAATACTGACGGCCAACAGTACACCTCCGAGCACATCCCAGAGATAGTGCTGTTTGGTTGTCAAGGTCGAAAGGATGATAAAGAAAGCAAAAACGCATAGTACCTTGAATAACCTTGGTTTCACTTTGTATGTAATCAAGGTAATGTAAGTGACAATACTGACGTGCATACTGGGGAAGCAGTTACTTTCAGTATCGGCTTCATGCAAAGCTTTATAAGCGAAGTAAAGCCAATGATCCTGGCCCATCGTGACGGCAACATCCGGTCGGGCACTATACTCGGTCGGGAAAAAGACAAAGATCATTATATTAAAGATCAAAAGCAGAAATCCAGCCAAGATTGTCCGTCGAAAAACAATCCCATCCGTAATCAAAAATGGCATGATCAGAATAAGAATAAAGATAGCCACGTAAACAAAAATCGTTTCCGGAATGAAAGGAATAAAATTGTCAATCGGAGTTAGTGATAATTGGCTGGGTTTGAATAAGCGCATGTGGTTGGTCAACATGTATAGACCTGAACCAATGATGACAATCAGATACAAAAGTGGATACTTGATCCAGGGATTATCCACCATGTCTTTTTGCATGATGCCTCCTTTGTGTTTAGTATACAAAATAACATACAAATCTTATCTTGTCAATGCAACAAAAACCGCATTGTTAATGCGGTGGCATGTGCCGAACCTTGATTTGATTCAAGGCTCTGGCATAATTTTCTCGGGCAAACTGAATTTGAGCTGTCAGTTCCGGCACCTTTGATTCCAACCACTCATCGAGTTCATGCCCAAAAAGCATCCTAGGCAAATGATCCAGCAAAATTTCGCCTGCCCGCTTGGCATAACTGCTGTTGCACTTGATAATTTCTTGTAAGCCATAAAAAACAAAAGTCATCCATTGATCACTTTTGTGTCGGTTGACATTATCAATAATATACTTGGCCCCTGCGTCACTAACTCCATGATCACCAACGCGAACATCCTGCAAGGCTCTAATCAAATGCTTGAGATCCGGCGAAGGTTTCAACTTCCGAGTATCTACCTTAGTCATAGTCTCTCCATTTCCAAGCTAAAAACAAAAGACCTTTAATGGCCTTTTATTTTACTTCCTTGTGTTGTGTGTGATTGCGGCATGTATTGCAGAACTTTTTCAATTCCAATTTATCTTTCAACTTTTTCTTGTTGCGTTGTGATTGATAGTTGATACTGCGACAATCAGTACATTGTAGTTTTACCAGATTATCCTGTGACATATATATTTTTTTAGCGATTAGCTTGTAGCTTTTAGTGTGTAGCTTCCAGCGTATTGCTCTTAGTTAATGATAAAATGGCTGTGCCCGCCGTAGCTTCGTAAAATTGAAGCGAAGGCTGGGGCCTGCTGAGGGAATTCCTTCGATGCGCTTGCTGCGCGCTTACTCAGGATAAATTTCTCCTCCCTCAGTAATTTTGTTGTCCCACTAAAATAAAATGGAGCCAGCGGAGGGAGTCGAACCCACGACCAATGGTTTACAAAACCACTGCTCTACCACTGAGCTACGCTGGCATGGTAAGCATAGTCAATTCAAATTTCGCTTATTCATAGCAATATTTGACTGAAACTATCAAGATAATATCACAATTAATAAAATTTTGCAAGTATCTTGTCTACAACCCTAAAATTAACCAAAAAAATAGGGGTATTACCCTATTAAATATTCGGGAAACAGCGTTGCACTGCTTCAAAATACTTTTCGTGACCAGTCCTTTCGTACAAGTTATCGTAGAGATCTGCGGCATCCCCCCAACGCTCACAATCTTCATATGCCTTGGCCAATTGGACTCGTAATGTGAGATTATACTTCTTGTCAAAAATAAGGAGTTGTTCACATTCAACAATAGCCTCTTCGTATCGTTCGGATGCAAACAGCGTTAACACAAAGTTCCGCCAGTAAGAAAGGTCCCGAGGCTCGACTGCGTGGGCCTGTCTAGCCAAAATTAAAGCCACTGTAAAATCTTTTTTCTGTCGCTTGATTGACGCGAGAGCGGCAAGAGCAATTGCGTTTTCCGGATTTACAATCAAAGCGTTAAGATAAAGCTTTTCAGCCAGTAGTTGATGATTACTTTTTGTGGCTCGATATGCGAGATCAACGTATTCTCGATCCAAGTCTCCATTTGATAGAATGGTCAACTGAACCAACATCCGAGTGAATTCTGTTTTATCCACCTGAGCGTCTTCGAGCATTGTCATCAAACGATCGAACACTTCCCGATTCGATTCTTTTTCGGCAATTTTGTCTTCTTGACGAGCCTCGTCTTCATCAACTTCATCATTCACATGAGTGAGGTCAATAACAACTCTTTTTGGTTTGTCTTTGTGGTTTTTACTAGCATCAGAATTGTCTTCAACGGTAACTTTTGTGGTGTCGAAAGCCTTGGGGCTCTCTCTAACATCCGCCCACCACGCTTCAAGTGCGGCGTAACTTTCTTCTTCATTGGGAAGTGAATAATCAATAAACCTCCCATATTTACGTTCAAATGCTACGAGAATGCTTTGATAAACCAAATTAGCTTGACCGACATCTTTCGACTCTGGTGCCCAAATATTCCCCAACCACATAAAACGTTCTATCTGCGCCATCATTTCGATCTGATATTCAGCATGGAATTCATATTTGACGGCCGACAAGAACACCAGACCGGCGGCAGCCCAACCATAACCATCAACGGCTGCCTCGAGATTCATTTTACTGGTAACATAAAGATTGTTGTCATTAGGATCTGCCCGATACAATTCTAAATACGCGTAGCCCTTGCAGGTCAAAACTCTTCGCCGCTGTTCGTTCTCTAAATCTTGGACCAACAATAAGTTACATGCGCGAATTGATAAAATGTACTTCTTGAGCTTTCTGCAGGCGTTAGCAAACCAGTACCAACCAATATGGTTGTCCGGATCAATCTTGATTGAGCGAACTGCGCAAGTCAGGGCTTCATCATACATCTTGAATTGGTAGCAATAGTTGGCCATATCGTTCAGATGACGGGGATTTATCACTGGACAATCAAGGAATGTACGAAGAACCTCTTTGAATTTATCAATTTGTCCAAAATGAGAATAACACATACCCAAACCATAAGCCGCCAAGTCATAGCGATCATCAACTGCTTGATCTACAGTCTCATATATCTGTTGAGCCTCTTCAAATCGTTCTTGTCTCAAATAAACATCCCCAATTCGTTTTGCAATATAACTGTCTTGGTCAGAGTAACTGGCTCTGAGCTCAAGCATCAACTCAAGAGCAGTATCCAGTTCTCCCAAACCAACATATGCATCAGCTATCTTATTCTTCACATAGCGATCATCGGGGTTGATTTTTTGACTTTTACGAAACCACTTCATGGCCTGTCGATATTCACCACGACAAAAGTAACAGCGTCCAATACCAGAAGTTGAAAAAATGTTCCCCCGATTCTGATCCAACGAATGCTGGTAAAAAATTTCAGCGGCATCAAAATAGCCCTCTTTCATAAAAGTATTACCAATATGAGATAAGGCTTCATCAAGCTTGCGTCCGCCCGAACTAACAATCGTTTCAAATTCTCGGACCAGGGCATCTACAATAACCTGCTGCTCTGCTGCACTGTGGTTTTTTAAAACGCCCAAAAGATATTCTAGCTCCCCAACGGCTGCTTGGAATTCCTGCGCGTCAATATACTGCCTAACATCAGAGACTGCGTCTTTGGCTTGCACAACGGCCCCCTTTCCGAGTCTTTGGGTTGTAAAGGTTCAGTTTATCTTTTTTATCATGAATCTTGATATTTGTCAAACATATGAACTAATTATTTTTACCCATTTTTAGCCAAACTTTGATAGCATTTTTCCATTATCTCAATATCGGCCACTGATACATATTCCCCAGCCGTATGAGCCAGTTTTAGCCCTCCAGGGCCCCAAATCAAGCAATTCCCCCATTGTTTGTAAACTCCAGCCTGTGTCCAGCCGGTAAAGACATCCATCGAAGCCTGACCGATTACAACTCTGGAAACCCGACTACAAGCGATCACTAGTTGATTGTCAGAGTTGACTAAATTAGCTTCACCAATTAATAACTCATCAACTGCGACTTGTGGATCAATGTTTTTCATTTGGTTTATTATTTGCTGCTTTACAGCCAAAAAATCCTGTGTTGGCAAAAATCTACAGCTCACAACCATTTCGGTCTTACTCGGAATAATATTAACACCGGTACCGCCGTTGATCTGACAGACGGTCAAAGTCGGCGGTGAAAAGCGTTTGTTTTCGATTGCATTTAATTGTCGTTCAATAATTTTTATTTCATTTATGGCTTTGACTGCTTTATAAATTGCATTGTATTTTTCATTGTAAAATTGATCTGCTCGACTGACGTGTTGCTCCTTGCCATTGAAGGTTATTTTTAATTCCATTACTCCCTTTTGACCAATAATTATTTTTTTGTCTGTGGGCTCAGCAATGACAATATCTGCATTTTTAAATTGATATTGATTAATAAATCTTTGGCCGCCGTATCCATCACCTTCTTCATCAGCGTCAAACAAAAAGTAACAATCTCGCTGGGGTTGATTGTCAATTAAATCCAAAGCGGTTTTAATAAGCGCCGCTACCCCGCCCTTCATGTCAACCGCACCCAAACCAATTATCATTCCGGCTTCTTCAGCAGCGACGAATGGATCGGTCTCCCAATTACCTGAAATTGGAACGGTGTCGGTGTGCCCGCTAAAAATTAACGGGGGTAAATTAGAATTTTCGCCTGAAATTTTCACGGCAACATTATACAGATCTAGACCTTGTTTGCTTTTGAACTTGCCCACAGTAACAAGATCTTTTGGAAACAAAGAGGCAATAAACATGGCGATGTCTTTGTTTGATTTGGTACATTGTGAATCAAAACTTATCAGTTTTGATAATAATTCTTTTGTGTTCATATATATCTCCTAATAATAAGTAGAAAGAGGGGGGGTAATTTTTACCCCCTGAATAGTTACAACTCAAGTTTAAAATAGTGCCTCTGGTTGTCATCATCTGAAGTAAAATCTAGCTGCTGAAAATTGTTTTTTTCAAACAAATGTATCGCCTCTCTTGATTTGGTACGACAATACGCGTGTTTAATTCCCAGACTTCGGACAGACTCAATCATCCGCTGCAACAACTGATTGCCCAAACCATGAAGTCGCGCACCAGAAATGACTGCAAATTCTGAGATGTAAAAATCAACGTCTGGTGCAGTAAGCTTTTGAGATAACTCTGAGTTTGATGATGCTGAATATCCACAACAAAAGCCTAAAAGTCGAGACTCACAATAAGCAAGAATAAAGACAGGATTTCTTTTTGTTTTGTAGCCCTCCACTTCACTGACAACTTCATCTAAACTCCAATCTTCGTACCAGGGTGCAAAACGCCAAACTTGCTGATACAAATGGATATACTGATTTTCAAATTGTGATTTGGTAATGTCTGATAAAACCTCAAAGTAAACCTTTTGTGGTCGCAAATATTCCATATAATTACAGTGACAAATGGGAAAATTATTTTTTTCCGGGCAACCACCGCAAGCGTCGCGCAGAATGTCGGGCATGATAGCTTTGCTAAAATAACAAAATCCTAGTTTTTCAAATATGGGTTTGGATAATTTATTGGGCAAAACAACAATTTTTTTACTCGGACACGAGTTTTTGATTTTGAAAAAGATGCAACCTCCTAAATATTGCCCGATCCCCCGTGAACGATATTCTTCTTTAACAAAAATTGTCATTATCTCAATAACTTGTCCCCAATCACGATATGAAACATAACCGACAATTTCCTGCCCCCAAAAGGCAACTAGAGATTTTCCAAGATCCAATTCCTCTCTAATTTCCGCCACCGCTTTGCCAACAAAGACCCCAGTTTGCATATCTGCATCCACCAATACTTTTATCTGATCTTCCAACCCCACATCTGAAGGTTGTTTTTCTCGAACTAACAGCATGGCGCCTCCTTGAGTTGTAAGGTTCTTGCAATTCATTGTGAACTGCTGCTTGCCACGTTGAGTAGAGGCAAGCAGCAACTCAAAATTCATAAAATATAAAAAATAAAATTAGCCCGATCTGAGCTAATTTTTATGACGAAAGTTGTAATACCAACTATTTTCGAACAACAAAATAACCCAGATCTTGATATGATCGGCGACGTCGATGGTTCAATTGTCGATTATTTTGTTTGTTCATATTAATAAAAGTTTAATCCTATATTTATTTTCTGTCAAATTTAGTACTAGGAGTATTTTTGAATTTTTAATTTAACCTCATCAACCTTAACTAATTCTTGTTCTCCTGATTCCATATTTTTGAGCATGACCGAATCTGCATTCAATTCATCACCGCCAATTACGGCCACGTATGGAATCTTCAACTCATTGGCGTATTTCATTTTCTTTTGCGGTTTGCGCTCAAGTTTGTCAACATCAACATTTAGGCCTTGCTCGCGTAAACGATTGGCGACCTTCATTGAAGCTTTTAATTCATCTGCGCCCAAAGGAACAATATAAACCTGGGTCATGGTTTGCTTCTCTTCACCTTTACTCATCAAGCTAATGGCATCAAAAATTGTCTCCAAGCCAAAGCCAACCCCAACCCCACCAAGATCTTTGTTGCCGGTAAACTCGGCCATCATCTTGTCATACCGACCGCCTCCGGCGAGTGAGGAAGATAATTTTGATTGATCTTTGAGCACCACTTCAAAAACTGTACCAGTGTAATAAGCAAGCCCACGCGCTAGTGATGGTAAAAACCTTACCTCCCTGGGGTCATTAAGCAAATATAAAAGGTTACTCATTTCTTCCAAACCACTCTTATCTTCAATCAGCTCGTTTAATTTTTTTATCCTTGCCTGATTATCTTTTGCCTGCCAGCCTAAATCACTAAGAATCTGAGTTGTGGCTTTTTCTGTAATCCCCTTTTTTTCCAGCTCTTCCTTCACAGCATCAATACCAATTTTCTCTATTTTATCCAATGAAATTATAAAATCTTCTCTTATTTTTTCCGGTATATTATTTTGACTCAATACAGCATTAATTATTTTTCGATTATTAACAACAACTTCCACGTCTAATTCTAATTGGTCAAACAAAGAGAGGATAACTTGAATAACTTCAGCATCATCCGCAATATTGGTTCGGCCAACAATATCAACGTCACACTGCCAAAATTCTCGGTAGCGGCCAAGCTTGATCGGACCGTCGCGGAAGATTTGGCCCATTTGGTAGCGTTTGAATGGCATTGGTAGATCAGAATTCATGGCGACAAAACGAGACAATGGCACGGTAAAGTCATTGCGCAGCACCAAATCACGTTTGCCTTGATCTGTGAATTTGAAACTCTCCTTCATTGCATCAGATTCTTGTCCTTGAGCATATTTGGAAGCAAAGGTGTCATAACGTTCAATAATCGGAGTCTCAATCGGCGAAAACCCAAAAGACTCAAAGACTTGTTTCATAATCCCGATAATTCGATCGCGTTCAATTTTTTCTGCAGGACCAAAATCGCGTACGCCCTTGGCCCGTTGAAGATTAGTTTTAGACATAGTTTTGTAAATAGTTAGGAAATAAAGATGCTTTGGGATTTAGGATAATTGAGAGATAGAGATTATTAAAGGAAAGAGATTGATCATAGAAACTCAGTCTCTTAATCTTCTCAATTTTCTTAATCTCTTATTCATTCAACTATCTCAATTATAACAAAAAAACTCCAGATAGTCAGGAATTTTTGAAAAAGAATGGGGCGGACGACGGGACTTGAACCCGCGACCACTAGTACCACAAACTAGTGCTCTACCAACTGAGCTACGACCGCCACGACTTGGAGATAACTGAGAGATTAAGTTTATTAAGAGATAAAGTTTGAGGAAAAGAAAAAAGCTCTCTTTTCCCTGATACATTTATCGCATTAAAGAAAAGAAAGCTCTCTTCGCTAACGCCTGACTATCATCAGGGTGATTTTTGACGAGATCAAGACTCGGCTTGAATTTTAGCTCAAGCTACGCGCCGCAGTTGCGAACTTCCAGGGTGTGTAGTTTTGATTTTAGGATTGGGCTTTCACTGTCCCCAATTCGCTTGACCTAAAATTAGCCAAAACATCTTCCTGGTACTAACGTATTTAATTTGATTTCAATTAACAATAAAAGTATTATAGCAAACTTTTTGATATATGTCAAATAAAGTCAATGACTGGATCATTAGCTTTAGCTAAAAACGATATTTCTGTGTTATGTCTAGGCGATTTAATCCGTACTACCACGTTCAAAAATTTCATTCCAGCTGGAATCTTCCGGCAAACCAACAGTTTTAGCTTCTTTGCTTCTGGCCATTTTGTCGTCATAACGATTGACATCTTGCCAAGTTGACTCGCTAGGCAAACCCCGTTTAGCAACGGCTGCCTCCAATGATTCAATCTGTGGTTGTTCCTTGTTCATGTTACTATTTTAGTTTGTTAACCTTGATTAAATTATAACAGAATTATAAAAAATAAAAAACTAACCGGTTGGGGTTAGTTAAAATTTTACATTCACTTCGCCAGGACTATACATCACATCCTCTTTGGACGGAAATTTAATGCCCGGCACGCTAAAGTCTCTGGGATCAAGGAAAAATGCAGAGCAACCTTCGCAGCAATAACCGTCAACGGTGGCATAACCAGATCCAATTGTTTCCGGCATTTTCCAAACTACTTTGTACTTGCCATGCCCACAGGCGCGACAATTGAAATTATCAATTTTGATCACCTCAGAGTTGCGCTGCTGGCGTTCAAACTCTTCGGCGCCACTTAGAGCACTCATTCGTAATTCATCTGATTCTTTTTTTGTAAGCACATGAACAACCTTGGGTTTTGATGCATTCATGATTCTGTCAACTTCTGACTTGGGAATTTTATCTCCGGCAATATCAAGACTCCTTTCCCGTCAATTCCTGTTTACCGCCGAGATCGGGTTCGCCCATCTCAGAGGCATTATCAATGGTTACATCTCCAGCCTCATCATTAATCTTGTTGCCACGAGGCATTTCATGCGCTGGGTTCGGATGTTGACCTTGTCTTCGATCAAAGCAAACATCACGACCCCTGGTCAACGGTCCCTGACTGGGGTTCAAAGCTTTGGCTGCAGCTTCAGCTCTTCGCTGATGAACCGTGCCAAACTTTGCCAGAAACTTGAACTTAACGCCACAACTCAGACAATAAAAATCCGAAACCGAACGCCCATTGAGCAATCCATTGAAATATTCATACCGCCCAGTATCGTCTTGGTAAATGGTTACTCGAGGATAATAATCATCATATCCACAAACCGCGCATTCAAAAACAAAATTATCCACTCTGGTTTTGGCCATCGGACGCTCCTGCCTTTTCTGGTTGGTGACTAAGTATTTAACACAAAATCTGACCAATTGTCAAGGGTTAAATCAGTAATCTCTTTGGCATTTTTGAGCTCATATTCGCCAATTTTAGTCCTTTTTAAGGCTGTTAAGATGGCTCCAGTTTCCAATTTTTGCCCCAAATCATGAGCAATACTACGAATATATGTCCCGGGGCCACAGGTTATTTCCAGTTTTAGCTTCGGCCAAGTATAATCTATTATTTCTATATTTTTTATTTCAACGGTAGCGGATTTCAATTCAACCGGTTTGCCTTGCCGGGCCAATTTATAAGCCGGAACACCGTTAATTTTCTTGGCAGAAAAAGCCGGCGGCATCTGTTCAATTTGGCCGACAAAATCTTTTAAGGTTATTTCAACTTTATCCTTCGATGCTTCGGCAAGCTCAGCACAGGCTAAGCTCAGGATGACACGACGTGTTTCAACTTCACCTTCGGCGTCGTAAGTGTTGCTGGTTTTACCAAATTCAATCTCAGCTTCGTACACTTTTTCTTTGGCCTTGAAAGTATCAATTTGTTTGGTAGCCTCACGACCAATAGCAACTATTAAAAGTCCAGTCGCCATGGGGTCAAGCGTACCGGCGTGACCAATTTTTTTTATTCTTGTTATTCCTCTCAATTTTGCCACAACATCAAAAGAGGTCCAATCTTTGGGTTTGTTTATTAAAAGAAAACCTGAATTTTCTATTTTATTTTCCATATTGACCAGTATAACATTTATCAATCAAAAAACAATCGGTGTATAATAAATCATTTCCCTTTCATTTCCGGATGAGAATAATCTCGAACCTTTACTTTTTTATTAAACTTACCATAAAGCTTTGTCATGTTCTGTAAAAACTTTGACTGCAGTTGTTCATCAACCAGCAATCGCTTTGCTGGTTTTAGTTTTAGAATAATGCCAAAAAACTTTCGAAAAACATCGTAAGTCCAAAGATTATAATTGTCAAAAATCAGATTTTGCAGCTTCCCGGCGTTGATGGCTTCTAATATAAATCTTTTAAAGGCATCCTTGGGCACAAACATGGTTTTATCTCGTCTTTTCATCTCAATAGAATCGAATTTACAGTATCGCCGACAAACGCCACATCCGAGACAAATGTCGATATCAATAATTGCCGTCTTATCTGCGATTTTAATTGCGTCAACCGGGCACTTGACAGCACACAACCCACAACCGGTACATTTTCCATCATCAACGACCGGATAATAATTGGTATTAATTTTTGGTAGATAACCAAGCCTTTTATAACCCAAGATAGCCTCACAACAACAACCACAACAGTTGCAAATAAAACTGACGCCCTCTTGTACATTGTCACCAATTTGAACCAGGCCTTCTTCGATCGATCGATCCAGGACTTTATGCGCCTCTTCTTTTGAAATTTTCTTGGCAATACCATGATCGGATAAGCTGGTGGCGCAATTATTAAAAGTAAGACAAACATCTTGTGGTTTATCACAAGCCTTGCCCATGTGCTCCATTTTGTGTCGGCAATAACAGATACCGACGGTAATACATGAGGCGGTATCAATCACTTTTCTGGCTTTTTCATAATCCAAAATCTCCATTGCCTCTTTCGGAGCCAACGATTCCTCAATGACAAAAGTTCGAGCAATGGTGGGCTCAAGGGTGAAGACTTGTTTCAGAAACTTGTCCTCAACATTGATGTATTGATGAAAAAGTTCAGACAATAATTTTCGATCAAACTTGCCGTCAGTTCTCATTATAGAAAATTCAAAGAAACCGGCCATGGTTGGGGCCAGGATATATCTTTTACTTTCACCTTCGGCAATGTCAACCATCAACCCCTTGTCGGCTAGTGCGTCCAGAATTTGTCGCGCTTCTTCTTCTGTTTTCTGCCAAATTTTAGCCGCTTTTTTCAAGGTAAACATTCGAATTGGCAGCTGCGAAACCAATTCTGCCTCTTGTTCGGAAAAAAGGACTTTTAGAATCTTGAAAATAGTTTCAGTGGCTGGCGCTCCTTGGGGAGACATGTCCAGACGCTGCTGTAAATTCGAAAATGATTTAGATGTCTTGTGGCCCATGTGTTTCATTACGTTAATAATCGATAATTATACCAATAGTTTATCAGAAATCACCAGAATTGATAACTCTTGACTCCTTGAACACAATATGATAATGTATAAAGTCACTACACCACAGGAGGGACCATGCCCATCAGAGAAGAAAATTCCATGATCGAACCAGCACAACCTACACCAACCAATTCTCCCCAGACCGAAAACGAGCCGGTCAACAGAATTATTTGGATCCGAAATATTCTTATTGCGATAACGATTGTCATTGTGCTAGCTGGATTCCTATCAATGGCCTATATCATCTCTAGCTTGAAAGAGAATAACCCTGAATCACAAGCCAATACTGAGAACAATGTAATCTTGGTCTTGTCTCCGCAAGTAAAGACCTGGACTGATGTTGAAGAAAACAACTGGGAACTGCTCAGATTCAATATGTATCAGGTTGCCCTGGAACGTATCTGTGTCAATCGGGTCAAGCTGGATCGTGGCCATTATGAAGTTACCGGCACGCCATGTATTAACCTGCTTGATCAAGGAATTAAAAATCATGATGAAATGGCCAAGTGTGAACTCAAAGCAATGCCCCAAATTGACGAGGCTGAATCAGAGCTGATCAAATATGTTTTCACTTGCAAGCCGACTTGGGACACAAAGTATGTCCCAGATCCATTTATCCAATAAAAATAACTGCTTAACCAAGCAGTCTTTTTTATTAATGATAATTACAACTCCGGGAATGGTTCCATTTCTAGAATCAGACGTTTGTCGTTGTCTTACAAAACCTGTTTGTGTGTCAATATGTCAATCAATTTATTCATTTTATTATCTTCTTTTCTCACTAAAATCACCAAATCACCCCTAAGGTCACTTAACTTCTCACCCAAATAATCCTTAGTCACAACAGTGCCTTCAATCTTACCAATACGGCCCTCCATTCGATCAAAACGCTGGTCTATAGACTCAAAACGTCTGTCGACAGACTCAGCAAACGTATTAATAGCACTTAGAATTTCATTTTTATCATTTTTGTCCATATAAATAATTACATACTGGAAATGAAAGGTAGCCAAACATTATTGTTGATCAAATGCTTCTTCTTTTTTCTCTCGCCAAAAACTGAAGAGATCCTCAAGAACTTCAATAAATATTTTGAACGGCGCTTCGATAATAAAATCAAAGAAAAAGGCCACAATATTAATCTTGGAAAACTTGACTGATGACCACTGACCAAAGGTCGCAAAGGGTAAAGATATAAAATCCAGCAGTAAAGTAAAAATATTGTCTCGTTTTTCTTCTAAACTAATTTCTTTGACCGGCTTTCTAATCCGAAGACCAAAAAAACTTACAACACTCAAAAAGAAGACAAATATGAGTGCGCTAAACCAAGCAAAATCCAGATATGACAAACCAATAAAGATAAAATATACACTGGCGGCGAACACAACCATGTAGAGGAAATTTAAAATCATGCTGGTAAAGGTACTGCGTTTCTTTGGTGCTTTGAGTTTAAATTTTTGTTGATCAGCAAAATTATAAACAATCGTTTTGATTTCACGCAGAATCATCTCGGTATTCTTTTTCCCTGGGGTTCTAATGGTAATCGCCACAAAGAACATCAGTACCGGTGGAAAGAGAACGTTAATACCCAAGGTTGTGTAATTCACAAATCCTTTGAGCCAGACGTCTAGCGGTAATTCTAAAACCAAAGCCAGGAGCATCTTGGTAAAAAAAACATAAATTATACTACGAATCACACCGCGGCGTAATTTTTTTCGAACATCCTTGTACCTGGCCTGGCAAGCTTTGTTGATGGCCAATTCGAGCTTAATCTCATCAGAAAAAATTGCCTCAGCTTCACCGGGGTCTTTGAAAATAATATCTTGAATAGTCCAAAAAACAATTGTCCAGCGTCGAGTAATCTTGTTCAAGCTGTTTTTCCACGGATGATTGAGTTGTTCGTCAATCTGTTTTTTGATTTGGACAATTGAATGCGCCACCTTAACTATCAACTCATCATCAGCCTGCTTCCAGCTGGGATAATACAACCCCCACAAGACATAAGATAACATTGCATCGTCAGGTTTTCTAATCGCCCGTTGGATGGATAAAAACAGTTGCAGTTCTTTTTCTTTGTCATCAATCTCGCCTCGATTTGTCACCACTCGATGGTTCATTACCTCAAAAGCAAAACGAGTCAGGGCTTTTTCTTTATCATCCGGTACCAATATTTCTTCCATTTCACAGGCTTCCAGCTCAAGCAACCACATAAAGTGCTTTTGGCCCAAGTCGGCCGCCTGAATCAAAGTATTATATTTTTTTAAAACAGTTAGCACTTGAAAAATCTTTTCCTTCGGCTCTTGATTGTTTTTGAGATAACCGGCTCGAATCATCTCATGAACGATCTGTTCGGCTAGCTTGTCTTCTGATTGATTGATCAATATTTTTTCGATAAAAAGCTTGCGCTTTAGGATTCGAAATAAAGCGTTTTTACGAAGCAGGTGATCTTCACGATAATCAACAGCATTACGAATTTTTTCATAAATTAATGCGGCCGTACCAATAACCTGATTAACTCGAATAACCTCATCTTCATCAAAGGTGAGTTCGGGTTTGTTGTAGGACTTAAACAAGCGGAAGATTGATTTTGTCAGCATAATGTTAACAATTTGATGCCTTTATCATAGCACAAATAGTATAAATTTGGAACAACACTTATGATTTTAAGACTGACTTTACAGCATCGGCAATGGCGGGTACAACACTTTTATCCAGTGGGGAGGGTAAAATTTTGTCTGCGTTTGGCTCAAGCACTAATGCAGCCAAAGCCTTGGCGGCGGTCAATTTCATATCATCGGTTATGCTGGTGGCCCTCGAATCAAGGGCTCCACGGAATAAACCGGGAAAAGCCAAGACATTGTTCACTTGATTGGGAAAATCACTGCGACCGGTGGCGACGACGGTGGCACCAGCGGCTTTGGCATCAATGGGTAAAATTTCCGGATCAGGATTGGCCATGGCGACAATAATCGCGTCAGAGTTCATGCTTTTGACCATATCTTGCGTCACTGCATCTTTGACTGATACGCCAATAAAAATGTCAGCTCCTTTTAGCGCATCAGACAAGTGACCTTGTAGCTTGACTGAATTGGTGACAGAAGCAATTTCTTGTTTATATTTATTGGAAACCAAATCTTCTCGACCAATAAATATAACGCCCTTGCTATCACACATGATCAGCTGGCCAGAATTAAAACCATACTTGATCAATAATTTGGTAATCGCAATCCCGGCGGCACCGGCACCATTGACGACCACTCGAACAGTTTCTTTATCTTTACTCACCACTTTCAAAGCGTTAATCAGAGCCGCCAAAACAACAATGGCCGTCCCATGTTGATCATCATGCATGACTGGAATACCCAAATTTTGTAAAGCAGCTTCAATTTCAAAACATTCGGGTGCTTTGATATCTTCCAAATTTATACCCCCAAATCCAGGAGCAATGTTTTTAATCGTTTCAATTGTTTTTTGGACGTTCTGTTCAGCCAAACAGATCGGATAAGCATCAATATTGGCGAATTCTTTGAATAGAGCGGCTTTGCCTTCCATGACCGGCAGACCGGCCAAACCGCCAATATTCCCCAGTCCAAGCACTGAACTGCCGTCAGTGATAACCGCCACGGAATTACCCTTGATGGTATATTTGTAGGCATTCTCACTATCTTTGGCGATTTCTCGACATGGCTCAGCGACTCCCGGGGTATAAGCCACCGACAAATCTTCTGTTGATTTAAGTGGAACTTTTAGCTCCACACTCAGCTTACCTTTGTGTTTTTCATGTATTTCCAGTGACTTTTTATTATAGTCCATATAGTTTTACTTAATATTTAATTCTTGAAAAAGTTATTTTGAATCGTATCCAAACAATCAACAAAGAAATTATAGCACAAATATCCAAATTTGTTTTTGACAATACACTGCTATTAAAGTAGAATTAAAACATAATCATCAACGCACTATAAAATTGGGTACAGAAAAATTTTATGTTAAAACTCTACAATACATTATCAAGACAAAATGAAATCTTTGTGCCGCTGACTGACAAAAAAGTTAAAATGTATACTTGCGGACCAACAGTCTATAACTACATTCACATTGGGAACTACACCACTTATTTATTTTCCGACCTACTAAAAAGATACTTACTGCATTCCGGGTTCCGAGTCAATGACGTTATGAACATTACTGACGTTGACGACAAAACCATCAAAGGATCAAGCGAAGCTGGCTCGACCCTGACCGATTTCACTCAAAAGTATGAGCAGACGTTTTATGATGATTTAAAGCAACTTCATATTTTGAAAGCCAAGAAGTACCCGCATGCAACCCATTACATAAAGCAAATTATAAAATTGATCAAACAGCTAGAAAAAAATGGCTTTGCTTATCAGGCTGAAGACAAGTCGGTTTATTATGACATCTCTGAATTTGAATCATATGGTAAATTGGCAAATCTGGAAAACCAAAACTTAAAAACTGGCGCTGCCGGTCGAACAAATTCTGATGAATATGAAAAGGACAATGTCGGTGATTTTGCGTTATGGAAAGCTCACAACCAAGCTGACGGTGATATAAAATGGGATTCACCATGGGGGCCGGGGCGACCGGGCTGGCATATTGAGTGTTCAGCAATGATCATGAAACTTCTGGGCGACCAAATTGACATTCATATTGGCGGAGAAGATCTCATATTCCCCCACCACCAAAATGAAATCGCTCAGACTGAGGCGATTACTGAAAAGCAATTTGTAAAATATTGGTTACACAAAGCTCACTTAAAAGTGGACAATAAAAAAATGTCAAAAAGTCTGGGGAATTTTTTCTTGCTCAAGGATGTGGCAACAGAAAATTCCGGCGTAATGGCTTTTCGTTTTTTGGTGACCACCAGCCATTACCGTCAACCATTGAATTTCACCCGAGAATCATTGCAGGCATCGGCCGAGGCGTTGAATAAAATATATAATTTCGTTGACAGACTCAATATCGCCAATGGCAGTGACAACCAACTGGAAAAAATTGAACGGCTGATCACTGAGAACGTCAAACAATTTGAATTGTACATGAATGACGACCTGAACACACCGAATGCCATTGCTACCCTATTTACATTCATCAATGAAATAAACAAATACTTGGATCAAAAACAGGTTGGGGGTAAAGCCGCAAAAATGCTGACAAATCATTTGAAACAATTGGACAAAGTTTGGGCCTTTATCTTTACCCGAAAAAAAGTGGATAAAAATTTTGAACAACGGGTAGAAACACTAATCAAGTCAAGAAATGATCATCGGAAAAACAGAAACTTTGCTGAGGCTGATAAAATCCGAGATGAGTTGGCAAAAATGAATGTTGAGATCAAAGATGAAGGTGAAAAAACTCATTGGACTATAAAATAATTATCATAAAACTCTGAGTGTTTTCAGAGTTTTTTTATTCCTGACCCTTGACCAGCTTTTGGCTGTAATACAATGATTTTAGATATTTAAAACCGTCCTCACGATCAAGCAATGCGTGCATAATCATCACATCGATCCCATATTTATTCAAAAGCTGAATACTGCCTTTGACATCTCCAGATTGATAAAGTTTTGAGGCTTTGAGCACCATAACAAGATTCATATCATGATCAGAAAAACTGGATGCCACCAATTGATCTGCCCATAATTCAATCCACATCAAAGCGTCTTTTACGTTATCGTAGTTCAACAACTCGAAACCAAATGAATTTATTACATCTGCCTGGCAAAACGGATAATTAACATGATTGTTTTTCGCATACAGAATAGCCGCAGAATAATTTTTACTAGCTCGCAGATCATCAATCACCTTGAAATGAATGGCCTGAACCTGATCGGCGGACAAACCACAGTCATTTGCTACCCTCAACTTTTTTTCAGGAGAATCAAGTTTAGGAATACAGCATAGACAAAGGGACTGTTTTGGTTCCGCTTTTAACTGAGACCAGATTGGCTCGCCCAATCGATTGTATTCGTCACAACAATCAATCGTTGTGTCCTGACGACTGGCTGTGTCGAGCCAAGCCTGCAATGCCTGGCTCACAGAAGCAACATTGCCACTGGCCAGAGCAATCCGATACTTCAAGGCATAATCATCCGTATTTGTGATTACCTCCTGATACTCATACATAAAATAACTTTGGTCCAAATCATATTCAATGGCTTGAGCCAAAACAAAATCAACATTTTCAGCCTTGCTATCTGCCATTACGATCTTTGACAGGACTTCTTTGACATATTCTTGTTCGTAAAACAGTAACCCTTTGGCAGTTTCCAGACAATCATCGGTGTCAACTTCTGTCCGCAGGCATTCTTTGACATCCTCGATACTGAAATACTCACGGACTCCAGCCACTGCAATCGTGATCAATACAACCCATAATAGATCCTTGAATCGTCGTTTCATGTGGCCTCCTGCCTCTGACCGGCCCACCAAATAATATAAGTTGCTTTTAAGCCAAAGTATAAATTATAAACCGCCTGATTGAGCCACCCATAAAACGCATCTGATTTCATCTCAAAAGAAAAATTTTCATACAGAGCTAATCGCCAAGCTAAATAATAATTATCATTGCCGATCAACAGGTTGTATGATTCTATGGCATAATACTGAATGTCAACAAAATGTCCAATCGCTTTGCTCACTTGAAATACTTCTCGTTTTCGTTCAGGCCACATAAAATCACCTGAATAATAATATTGCAGGAAGTATCGGCGTGACTTTTGAGCGACAATAGTTTGTGACAAATAATAATCCTGATACTCAATCAGACATTGATCATACTTTTTGTTATCAATATTGCTGCATTTATTCCATTTGGAATTATCATCCCCTCTGGCAAGAACTTCTGCTTTTAATGCCAGATACAGCAAAGCACAGAATAACATAAAACCCAATATTCCAAAGAAGTACCTTAATGGTCGCATCGTGCCCTCCTGTTTATTGACCTGAAACATTAACACTATTGAATAAAATTGTCAACCAAACAAAAAACCTGGATTTTATCCAGATTAGTACCAATAAGCCAATTTTATCAACGCTACGCTCTCTTCAGAAGAAAAAATAACCATCATCTGAGTTAAATCAAGATCATTAGCTCGAATTATTCTCTTGGCCAGTTGCAGATTACCATGTTTATAATTGATCAAAGCATCAAGAGCAGCAAAAAACTTATTCCCTGGAACCAGCTGACCAATATCAACTTCTGCAATCAATTTCTCTAGCTGTTTCAAATCTTTATCATTGACAGTTTCAACTCGATGAACCAAACAAGCTGTCTCCGTCAATCTTTGGAGATAACCTAAGGTCTGTTTATATTCCTCGGCAATGATAAATTTTTCAGCTATATCACCAGCAATTTTTAGTCCTTGGAGACAACTACACTGACTATTCTTTGAGTCAAGACACTGCCACAAAGCATCGGAAATGACCTGTAAAGAGAGATCGGCCGTCACCAGTCCCCGCTTATCAATGTCAGCAAAAAAATTCACTCGAGAAACTTCATCCTTTTTGATCATCACTTCAAAATAGCACTGCATGGCCAATGAACTACGAAAACTTCTTGAAGCACCAACTTGTTCGGACACTTCATAGCGGTCACAATCATCCGTGACCTGAACCAAATTCATTACGCTGACAACATATCGGTCATACACCGGCTCATTAACACTCCGACTAAGCCAGCCAAAAAAGGCCTCCCGAAATCTAGAATTGGACTTCAGTAATACGGTCTGCCGATTGAAATATAGATTGACGGCGTCTTCAAAAGAAATATTCAAAATATCCAAGATCGGCTGAATATCAACCGAAGAAAAACTGATCAGTTCATTGCCAACCAACTCCGTTGCAGCAACGCGAATTTTTTGCTCACCAAGCCTGGCATCAACGGCAATTTTAAAGGCCTCAGAATATACGCCGGTCTCCATCTTGCGACCATAAACATAAATTGCAACACCTTGTTCGTCAACCAAGTTTGAATTGGCAATCAAAATTACCCGAGTTTGCTTTCTTTTTTCACTATCCTCAAAGCCCAGATTGGAATAATAATCAAGAAGATATCTTTTGACTAACCTTTCTCTTGAATCATCATTTATCCGGGAGTTATCAGACTGAGACAAACATTGAACCAGATCTTTTTCGCACTCCATTTCTGCCCTATCTCTTTTTTTACATTGACTGAGACAAAGGATCGTGACCAAACAAATCAAAAAAATAATGGTGAAAAAATATTCCACAATAAAGTCACCCATTCCAGCCCCCTTTATTGAGTTTAATAATTCTTTGTAACATATCTGATATAATTTGTCAATACCATTATGTAATGTGCCGACACATATGGCGGTTTTTGCCCAAGACTGTATAATCTTGGTATATGGCAATATCTATGGCAAAAACAATCAAAGAAGAGCGC
>PFAP01000004.1:20882-41355 GCA_002773615.1 Candidatus Falkowbacteria bacterium CG10_big_fil_rev_8_21_14_0_10_39_11 | reverse complement strand
GGGATGGACGGTAAAACGCCTATGGAACGATTAAATGAACTGGCAAGTGTAAACTTGACGCTGCAATGCCACAAATCTTGACAAAAATTAGTTTTAATGATACCGTAAGCTGTTCACACCACAAATGGAGGTTACGATGTATGGAGTACTGATCGCTTTTATTCTGGTTGGTCTTTATGTCGCGCATGTTATTTCTTCTCGTCAGCGAAAGCTTCGGCAAGCTGAGCAAGATCATTTAGCGGCCGTCGAACAAGAGCGTCTACAGCGTGAGATTGAGCGGCAGCGAGTCGAGAATAGTCAGAATCAAGCCAGAGCTCAGTTTCAAGCCGCAGAACCTCGAGAGATGATAGATGTGGTCGAAGATTTGGTTGCGTTAGTTGGTATTCCAGAAGAAAATGTCAGAATGCTCAGTGCTTTTATGATTATTGTCTCGGCGATTTATCAGGCCGGTTATCAGGATGGGGGACAGGGAGTTGATGCTCGGGTGATCGATTTTCACGCCTTGAATATTCTTCGTCCAGCTGATCGCAAGAACCAGGCTTTGACTCAAGAAGATATGACCATACTGCGTTATATCAATGAGCTTTATCATCTTGGTTATTTTGATGCCTGCAATCGGCAGCAAAATCGAGCCTTGGTGCTTGCCAAGAGCGTTCAGATTGATATCCGTAATGTGGTTGAACTTAGTCAGAGATTCAATCATCTCGAACTTCATCAAGGCAATGGAGGCTGATATGTCAGAATCCATCAATCCAGTTTTTCTCGGAGCCATTGTTCTTGGTGCATTGGTCGGAATAATTTTTCTTATTATGTTTGCCTTAAAGTATACTCAATTC
The DNA here is from genome assembly GCA_002773615.1 of Candidatus Falkowbacteria bacterium CG10_big_fil_rev_8_21_14_0_10_39_11. Taxonomy (GTDB): domain Bacteria; phylum Patescibacteriota; class Patescibacteriia; order UBA11705; family UBA11705; genus UBA11705. Next base: position 40,519 of record PFAP01000004.1, on the reverse strand, counting down.
AATAGCAGAGAGCTACAAAATATTTTTTTAGGTATCCATGAACGAGGCTATAAAGATGCTGCAAATGGTGAGCCTCGTGATGAAAATTATTTCAAAGCTACAGATTCTGGCTGTGAAAAACTTAGCTCCACGTTACGCAAGACAATGAACTCCACGTACTTGAAAGGCTATGATCGATATTTAGCTGGAGAGCCCAGTCTTATTCAGATGCTGGATAAGCAGATTGAAGCTCTTGATCATATCTCTGCACTTCATGGCGAGCGAATGAAATTGCTGAAGAGTTATAACAGGCGTCCCAAGCAGTTAGAATTTGATCTTTAGACTCACAAAGTGAGTCTTTTTTGATTCATAGATTATTGAAATTTTTGCAGGTTGTAATGGGGAAGAATCATACATAATATTTTAGTCGAGATAACAAAAAAATGATATACTGAAAATATACAATTAAGTCGTATAAAAATAGAATTTACCACAGGTAGATAATACATATTTTTTGTTGTTTTGGTCGATGACCTGGCAAGATAATATAATTTATCGGGTTCAGAAAAGTATGGAGGATGATCTAAAAAAAAGACTGGCAGAAGTGTGTCCTGTGTTGCAAAAAGTTGCTACGGGTGATTTTTCGGTTCGTGTTGATATTCCCAAAGTCAAAGATGAAATGACCGAACTTCTTGTTTTATTAAATCGGATGATTGATGATCTGCAGGAGGTGTCAGAAAAGGTTAAAGCACAAACGTCTCGGATTATCACCCAAAAACATGCATTGGAGGATCAGCACAAAGCGTTTTTAAATATTCTGGAAGATGTTAGTGAGGAAAAAGTCGCGTCTCAAAACTTGGCTGGTGATTTGGAAAAATTCAAATTAGCGGTAGAAAACGCCTCAGATCACATCGTTATTACCGACAAATCAGGTACGATTTTGTATGCCAACAAAGCGGTCGAAAAAACTACCGGCTATTCATTGGAGGAAGTTATTGGCAAAAAAGCTGGAACCAAAGATCTCTGGGGCGGACAGATGGGCCAGGCTTTTTATGAAAAGATGTGGGAAACCATTGGTGTGAAAAAAGAAGTTTTTTTAGGTGATTTTACCAATAAAAAAAAGTGGGGTGAACAGTATATTGCTCGAGCATCCATTAGTCCGGTTTTGGATAAAAACGGTGATGTAAAGTTTTTTGTGGGCATTGAGCGCGATGTTACAATGGAAAAGAAAGTCGATCAGGCCAAAACTGAGTTTGTTTCAATCGCCTCGCACCAGCTACGAACACCATTGTCAACTATCAAATGGTATGTTGAATTATTACAAGATGGGAGCGTTGGCCCATTGAATCAAGAACAAAAGAACTTTTTACATGAAATATCAATTGGCAATGAGCGAATGGTTGAGTTTGTTAACGCTCTTTTGAACGTGTCTCGGATTGAGGTTGGGTCGTTTGTCGTCGAGCCGGAGCCGGTCAACCTAATCGAGTTTATGAAAGATGAAGTCCATGGTTCCAAGCCACAAATTGATATAAAAAAATTAAAGATCAAAACAGATTTTGATCCATCTTTGCCGATTATTAACCTTGATCCCAAATTAATGAGAATTGTTGTTACCAATCTTTTATCCAATTCAGTAAAGTATACTCCGGAAGGCGGTACCATTACGCTTGGGTTGAAAAAACAAAAAAATGGTATCTTGTTTAGTATTAGTGATACCGGGATGGGGATTCCAATGGGGCAGCAAAGCAAAATATTTACCAAGATGTTTCGAGCTGATAATGTCAAAGCCGCCGATACTCATGGAACCGGTTTGGGCTTGTATATTGTTAAGTCAATTGTTGAAGAGTCACATGGAAAGATTTGGTTTGAGTCAAAAGAAAATAAAGGGACGACATTTTATGTTACGTTACCACTCGGAGGGATGAAAAAAAAGACCGGAAGTAAAAAATTGAATTAAAAAAAACCAACATTTGTTGGTTTAGTCAACGTTCGGAAGCAATTCAAGATAATTGGTCCTAATCTTCGCCAGCTGAAAGGCTTCAAGTAACCGGTAGATATTCGCCTCATCCCAGTTGATAAACAAATCAGCCGGGAAAAGTATCCTTAGCAAGGGTAAAATCTGCTGCAATCGATATCGACAGTGGTTTTCTGGTCCCAGCGATAACTTGCGGTTAAAGTAATTATCAAAGGTAAACAGCTGAACTTCAAGCAGTTCACCTTGAACATAAACCAAAAATTGCATTTCCGGTGGAGACAATTCTGATGAATGTTTATTGTGTCTTTTCCCGCCTTTGCCATTAATCTTTGTATTTGATGTTACGGCTCCATTACCAAAAATACTTTCAGGTTCCGTCATTTTAACATATGCTTTGTCCAGATCTTCTTTAGAGAAAAAGACCAAAGTGATCGCACAGGCATCATGGTTTACCGGGAACTCAGCTTTACTTTTGACCAAAGTTTTTCTAAAATTATCTTCTTCTTTCTTTATTCGGCTGTCATATAAGACTTTTATCAAACGGTCATCTGTCTCGATGAATCGATACCAAAGAGTCAGATTCAAACAATTCCCATCATCATGAACGCCAAAGCTGCTAAATCGATTACAGTTATTTGGATCAAACCTAACGTTTACATTTTCTCTGAAGGGCATATTTATCGCATCACCGACAAACATATTTTTTTCTAGCCAGAGGGTGAGACTGCTTAGTTGTTTGGCATAATCTTTGCGGTGAGTTCTCATCAATAGATATCGAATCCCCAGATTCCAGTGCACTAGAGCCGTAAATGATCTTATTAGGCGGTACCGTTTGTCACCGGGTGGGTCCCAAATTATTCGGAGGATCTCAACCGGATCGATTGCTGGAATAACCAAACCGTCTGATGTAAATGGAAATCTAATTGAATCAGGAATGAACTCTCGAATTATGGCCTGTTTGAAGTCTTTGGCCGCACTGATCGCCTGGGTAAAATTTTCATACAGATACTTGCTATCGATTTTCTCTCCGGTAGTCAAGAATAGCCAGTTTGTTATAATCCGTTTAGCTTGCTCAAAGTTTTTCCGTCTGATTCTTTCATATAGTGCATGGAGTGACTTGAGCTTACTCCAAGCAATCGGATAATCCTTTCTGATTTGAGTCTCATTGTCGACAAACATTTGTGTCAGATTTGAAGGTATGAGCAGTGGAGCAAGATCCTTCACGGGGCCTCCTTTTGAGGATCTTCGGGTGAAAAGAACACAATATTCATTTTACGATGAAATTATAAATGTGTAAAGTGCATATCAGTAGATGCCTTTGAAATACGATTTTATTATAATAAACATGATTATATGAAAAATTTTTTCCCGACTATGAGCATAATCTTAATTTTAGCTCTGGTTGGAATTTCTTGGGCCTTATATCATCACAGTAGCTCTATTGTAGTGCCCATTACATCATTTTCTGAATGTGAATCGGCGGGCTTTCCCGTCATTGATGGTTTGACCCGAAAATGTGCCGTCAATGGCCGAGTTTTTGTTGAATCCGTTCTACTTGATGGTGGTCAAGAATTTACCGGAGAGTTTGCTGTTTTCAAACCCCGCGCCAATCAAGTGGTGATAAACCCGATCAAGATTGAAGGTCGAGCCAGCCATGAGTGGTTTGGAACCGACAAAATTCCCGTTGATATATATGATAGTGATGATTCTCTACTCGGATCGGGGAATATACTCATGATGGATAATGAGCCTGGGAATGACTACAACCAGTTTACCGGTGAGATTGATATTCGTGAAACCAAAACAGCCCAAGGTTATATTCTAATTAAACAAAATTTAAAGTTGGCTGGTGAGTCTGTTCATGAATTTAAAATTCCCATCGCTTTTTCATCTGAAACCTGGAATTTAGATCAAACTACCGAGATGAAAGTATTTTTCAACAATCAATTGCTGTCTTCAACCGAGCCGTATGATTGTGGCTCAGTTTTTCCCGTAATCAGAGTGGTACCCAATTCAGATCGCATGTTCATTGACACGTTGAGTGAACTTATTGTTGGTCCTCAGGAATCAGAGCGTCAAGCGGGTTATACCACGTCTTTCAACAGCAATGTTCATGTCCAAGATATTCAAATTGACGAACGAATTGCCTATATAGATTTCAATGATCAGTTCAATTCAGACGTCACTACCGACTGCCGAGTCAAAGCCCTGACCGCTCAAGTCACCCAAACTATGATTCAATTTCCTACTATTGATAAAGTCATCGTAACCGTCAATGGTGAATCTCCAGATATCTATTAGAATATAATTAGACCTTAATTGTGGTCGGTCCGGGTTTCTTGTTTGTTGATAATTATTTTACATAATGATTTATATGTTATAATGTAACCATTATTTATAACAAAATTAGTAATTATGAAAGATTTGGAACAAATTTTCAACCGGATTCAAGAAAAAACAAAAAAAATGAAGGATATTCGTTCCGCTATCAAAGATTCTCTTGAAACCACTCCCGGTTACAAAGAAGTGGCGGAAGAGATGATCAAAATTCGTGAAAAGAAAAAAAGCATCGAAATGGTCGTCAAAGAACAATTCAATGCCGAACTGGGTGAGCTTGATGAGCTAAAAACTGACGTTGATTCCGACAAAGAAATGATGAGTGATCTTGCCATGACCCAGATGATGAAGGGTGAAACTATCGAACTGACCGACAAGTATGAGGTGAGCTATGAGCCGGTTTTTAGCGTTAAATTTCGCAAATTAAACTAGATATACAAAACACTCTCTGCGAGTGTTTTTTGATTTTTGTGGTATAATTAATATTGAGATATTAATGTCTTCACACTTTTTGTTTTATGCCAATAGAGCGACAAAATCTAAGAAAAATATTGGCAACAGTGTCAAATTATAAATTTGAAGACATCGCTCGCCAAGATCAGTACAAAAAATTATCGTTGGAATTGGAGTCTATTATCTCGGAAAATGGTTTTGACGTAATTTGGGAGAATCACAAACTTTTAGTTTTGTTGACTGAAAAATTGGACATGATAATAAATTTGTACCAAGAACAAGAGCTGGAAAGCAAGGCTCATCTTTGGAGTATGAATGATTGTGTCCAGTGGTTGCAGGATATAGGGGTCAAGGATCCCGAAACCAAAGTTTCTTTTGTTGACCGAGGGATTGTCATTAGCGGTAATTTGAATCTTGAATATAGCCCAGTTCGGGAATTACCGCCTCAATTATTTAGTGTTGGTGAGAGCTTGGAACTCAGGGGTAGTCAAGTGCGAAGGTTACCCGACACACTAATCTTTATTGGATTGCATTTAGATCTTGCAGACAGTCTGATCCAGGAATTGCCATCTGGGCTGAGTTTTGTTGGTGGGTCTATGAATCTAAAAGATAGCAAGATTCAATCATTGCCAGACGCGTTGCACAAGATTGGTAAGCATTTGTATCTGCAAGATAGTTTGATCACAGATATTCCTTATAGTTTAGAAATAGAGGGCAATGTTTATGCCAAAGGTTGCCCCCAGGCCTTGATCGACAAGTTACGTGGAATGAAATTGCTTGGAAAAATAAAGGGGCTGATAAAAGTATAAATTCGATATTTATCTCACAATAATAATCGTGTTAAATCATCTTTAATTATATGAAACAAAGATACAAAGTATTAGTGCTTTTTTTACTAATTTCACTTATTCCACTGATAATGTCTGTCGGTTGGGGCGTTTACACAGTTAAAAAAGCTCAAGACCAGGGATTTTCTTTTCTTCAAACTCAGATTACTCGGGCTATTAGCAACAATTTGTCTCTGTATTTCCAACAAAAAATTGAAAACGCATCAATCCAAGTGGTTCAAGATGGTATCTCTGATATTTCCTCAGACCAGCAAAAATTTATTTTGTCAGGCCTCATCGCCAAAGATCCAACTATCGTTGAAGCTTCGGTTGTCAATCGCGGCGGTATTGAAAAAAATAAGATTGTAAATTCCAAGACTCCAACCGACTTTGTTCTCACCAATAGAAATGTTGTCAATGAACAGTTTTTTCAAGTCAACCGTGAAGGTAAATATTTTATTGATGCGATCGAAACTCAAGCCGGCGGCAAGACGGTCCTGATTGCTTCGCCCATATTAAGTTCAGATGGTGAATTTCTTGGTAGCTTGCTCACTCGATTGTATTTGACTGATGTTGAAGCGATCATCAACCAGGTCAAGCAAACCGGTTATGGTTATGCTTATGTGGTTGATGGCGGCAAAAATTTACTTTTGACAACAGATAATATCGATATCGATCAAATAAATATTGGTCTCAGTGTTTTTGCTTCCGAAAAGAGCTATCAAGACTTTCAAGTCACCGGTGAAGCGCACTACAACGGTTTGCAAGGTGATTTGGTTACCGGTACGATCGATAAAATCCCTACTATGGACTGGTGGGTGGTCGTCGAGTGGCCGGTCTCAGATATGTTTGACGTGATCAAAGTCAACTTGGTTCAGCTCGCAATCTTATCCTTGATTGTATTGTTGATCGCGGCTGTAATCAGTTTGGTCTTTGTCAATCGAGTCAACAATCAATTGAATCAAGTGATAGAAGGTGCCAAAGTTATTGACAAGGGAAACCTGAAATTCAGAATCAAGGCTCCAACCAACGACGAATTGGAAGATTTATCTACTGCCATCAATAATCTCGCTGACAAACTGGAACGCTGCAAACCTGAAAGCGAAGATAAACCGGTGCAGACTGATTGAAAAAACAAAAGCCACTTTAGTGAAAAGATACTTTAAAAACCGCAATCAATTGTGGTTTTTATTTACTAAGATGCTTAAATAAAAAAGACCGCGATGTTTCGCAGTCGATTTGTTAACCGAGAAGTATCAGACTCATCGGCTTCCAGGCAAAGACACAACGGTCAAAGCCGAGTTCCAGCTCACCAAAGTACCAGACTATCGCTTTCTCCGCCAATTCACGATTGATCTGATCAGAGTTAATAACGATGTCAGGCAGGAACGGCCGGTCTTCATCCGAGTAGGCAACGTAATTCATCAGGGCGAACTCAGCTCCAGCAGCAAATTCCGCCTCTACTCGAATCCCAACATCTATGCCCTCTATTTCTTCCCACTTGTGCCAGTCGGCTACGTGGGTGGCAAAGTCTGGCTGGCTAAGCAGGGTAAAACGGTAGACGGAGTCAATACCATTCAGCCAAAAGATCACATCCAAATCAGCCGATGACACCGGCTCCGATTTATCAGCCGTCATGCTCATCGAATCGATAGAAACTCGGATAATCGTCTTGGTCATTTTTTTCTCCTGTGGTCGTTGGGTTTTAGATAAACCCAGCCGGCCACAAGGGTGTGTGTGAAGCCATCTGCCGCTCCTGTGATGTCTAGCGTGGTTTCATGAAATATTCAACCAGTTGCCGCGCTTCGAGCTCGGTCCATTTAAACTTGTTTTTGATTCGACTAATCACCTGGTCGGCACTCCAGCCGGCATCGAGCAATTTACGGACCACTTTCGACGGCATGATACTGTCATCCGACAAAACATGAGATCCTCCAGCATGATCAGTCCAGCGGTGCAAACGTCTCAGACTATTCCGCATTGCTCTGAACCAATGCTTGGGTCGGTGATTATTGTTTCGGCCAATAGTTTTGACAAACGCTCTGTAAGTTCGGCTCATCATTGCCTCCGTCTGGGTTAAGTTTCTAATCGAAACTCCCGGGGACGGAGGTTATGGACTTGTTTTCGGTTCATTACAAACTCCTTTGTTGAGAAAGCTATACCTATTTTAGCAAAATTTAGTTATTTTGTCAATGGTTTGAATAATTATTGTTGACATTTTAGCTATTTTTAAGTAGAATATATTGTTGATTCCACTAATAGAGCCATAACTCTCACATCCCGAGAACGGAGAAGAACAATGGGAGAAAAGATCACTCGTGAACAGGCGTGGAGGCTTCTTTTTGATCATTTTGGAAAACATGGCAAGGTTCATATCAACGAGGTTGCGGACGATGATCTTGACTTGATTCCATATCTTATTAGCTTTGCTGGTAGATATGGCCTAGCCTGCCGCATTAAGAAGTTGATCGGTGATAGTGGTTGTAATTGTGAATATTCAATTGTTCGAGTTGGTGCTCCATTAGAGGAATTAGTCATGGTTGATATTCTTGTTTTTATGCGAGTGTGTGGAGATTGGATTCATCGCACTCCGATATTTGCTGGGTATAATTATGTGTATGAAAACATTCAGAGCGTTGATGATAATATCATTCTTTAGTCTACAACCATAATCTTTACAACATTCAAAAAGCCAACCATGGAGTGAACCATGAGTAACATTAATCAAGTCCGCCAAATGTTTGAAGGGTATGATTATATTAGAGAGCTGCCTCAGGTGAAGCGTATTCTAGAATCAGATCTTTTTCAGGAGATTCATCTAATCAGATTCGATTGCTCAGGTGGTGTCGTTCTCAATTTTAATGTTGTGGCTCCGGATCTTCTGCCACATCCTCGAGCCAGACTACTGGAAGCTGGCATGATCAAGAGACACAACGTCAGATGTACGAGCCAGACAGCCTTTGGGGTTAGCCTCAATCTTCAATTTTTTGAATGTGCGTTGATGGTAAATCTTTATTTTCTCAAGGCTGACATTCGCTAAGTATCATTCACCAATGATACTTTTTTAATCGAGTTGTTCGCAAACCGTTTGATTGATAATAAACCTTGCTAAAAAAGCTAATATTAGCTAAGATACTTATATAATCATTAACTCTGTCTATTATGAATAAAAATTATTTATTACTTATTGTTATTGTTTGCTTGGCTGCTCTTATCGGTGTATTATCATTCATTCTTTTTGCTAATCAAGCCAATTCTCCGGATGTTGATTCTGTAGTTGATGGTACTCAGGTTGAAGTTGTTACGCCGTCTTCTCCAACTTCAATCCCAGCAACCGATCCGACATCCACACCAGACGAACCGGTCGTAACCGTGCCTAGTGATCTTATTATAATTGACACGCCTAAATTTCAAGATACAGTTTCCAATCCGATTCAATTTAGCGGCCAAGCTCGCGGGTCATTTTATTTTGAAGGTGATTTCCCAGTCCGGTTGCAAACTCCAGGTGGTGATGTTATAGCTACCGGCGTTGCCTCAGCCCAAGGGGATTGGATGACGGATGATTTTGTCCCATTTTCCGGTGAAATTGTTTTTAATCATAGCGATATCGTTGATAGTCGTATGAATTTAGTTTTTGAACGAAACAATCCGTCAGGACAGGCTTTGACCACGAATGATCGTAAAGCCATCGCTATTTATATTGATACTGTACCGGAGCAGGTTACTTTCAAGATATATTTTCATAATGACAACTTGGATTCCAATCCAACTTCTTGCGCGGATGTCTATCCTGTAACCAGAGCTATTCCTTATACTCAGGCCGTTGCTCGGGCCGCTCTAAATGCATTGCTTGGTGGCCCCGATGGTCTTGAGGCACGTTCCGGCTACACTACTGAAGTTCCGACTGCAACCATCAACAGCCTGTCAATTTCAAATGGGACTTTGTTCGTTGATTTCAAAGGCAATTTGACTGATTGGAACGGTGGATCATGTCGCACTGAAGCCATGAAGGCTCAAATCACCGCCACCGCCAGCCAATTTTCCACCGTCAACAATGTGAAAATTTCCGTTAACGGAGAATCAACCTTTATTTTTCAGCCTTAAAATAAAAGCACTGCTTCGGCGGTGTTTTTTTATTGTAAAAAATGTCCTATAATGTTATTTATAGATTAATAATATATTTTTATGAAAAAAATTACCCTTGCTATATTTGTTATCTTTGCCATTCTTATATTTCCGTTGTTCCCGAGTCAAGCTCAAGAAGAAAGTGTACCGGATCAACAGCTATTTGAAGCTAAAGTAATGAGAATTATAGATCAAAAAGAAATTACTCGAGAGGATGGATCAAAAAGCATTCAGCAGAATATCAAACTGATGGGGCTTGAAGGTTTGTGGCAAGGCAAAGAAATCGAATATTCTGGCATCAATGAGACCGGCTTGGATGTCATCAGTAACAATGTCTATCATGAAGGCGATAAGGTGATTGTTTTGTATAGTCCTGATATTGATGGCAATGAAACCTATTATGTTACCGATTATGTGCGGCAGGGTTATCTGGTTTGGTTATTGGTTATTTTATTTATCATCGTTTTTGCGGTTGCTTTGTGGAAGGGGATAAAGGCTCTTATCAGTTTATTTCTTACTTTTGTTGTTATTATCTGGTTTGTAGTACCTCGTATTTTGGCTGGTTCAAATCCATTATTTATTACCATTATTGGTTCTTTGATTATTTTGGCTATAATTATTTATTTGACTGAGGGTTGGAACAAAAAATCTCATTTGGCTGTGATCAGCATTGTCATCTCCTTGATATTTACCGGCTTGCTGGCCATATTATTTACTCATTTGGCTCGGTTGACCGGCAGCACTCAGGAGGAGATTATGTATTTGGTTGGTGCCGGCAAGGGATCGATAGATTTTCGTGGTTTGCTTTTAGCTGGTATTATCATTGGTACCTTGGGTGCGATTGATGATGGAGTCATCAGTCAGGTTGTGACCGTTGATGAACTTAGAAAAGCCAATCCGAACTTGGATACCTCTCATGTTTATGCTCGTGCGATGAAGGTTGGAGTGGCGCATATTGGTTCAATGATCAATACTCTATTTCTGGCTTATGCCGGAGCTTCAATGCCGTTATTGTTAGTTTTTACTATTCACAAGGAACCATTTCTTACTTTTTCCCAAATAATCAACAATGAAATGATTGCGACTGAGGTTGTTCGAGCTTTTGTCGGCAGTATTGGCATTGCTTTGGCCATACCGATAGCAACACTTTTGGCCGCACTTTATCTTCATCCAAAGCCAGAGCATGAGATAACGCAAGAGATTGAATAGTTGACAAAATGATTCTTTCGTCTATAATAAAGTGTTTCCAACTATAAGGAGGGATCATGCAGTCTCTAAATTCATTTCCCAAGGACGAACGTGGAATTTATCAGATTCAAAATACTTTTTGCCTGAAGCTCAATCCGGCCAAGAAATCAATGTGTGCCAATTCTGCCAGACTGGTTGATTTGACAACCTACAAGGTTGTAGCTGAGTCAGCTGTAAAATCATACGGATTTGCCGGTCAATCAAGCCTTGAAACCATTGATCATTCAGATATTCTCTTTCTGCAGCGTCTAGCGGATGATAATAATGCCAAAGTCCAAATTTTTATTCGGGGCGCATGGATTGACCTTCCCAGCAAAACAACCGGAGGTGTCTGTTGAAACGAATTAGTCTGATTGTGGTCTTGGCTGCACTGGTTTTGGGGGGCTGTGCCCATTTGTCTTCATCGGTTCGTAGCTCGTCTAAACTTGAGTCTTGGTGGGAGCTGACCGATCAGGGAAGAAAGATTGCTGTTGTTGTTTTTCACAGCGATCGAACCTATGTCAATTGCTATGCCAATGAAGAATCCCAAGATCCTGATTTGATGTTTTTCGACAACTATTTTCTGTTGAGAAGATATATTTGTATGAATGTGTGCTCAACCGACTGTCATGATGTGACTGACAAGGAAGTTTCTGGTAATTTTAGAAAAATTGAAGAGGCAAAAAGAGATGGTCAGAGAGTTTGTATTTATGTCAGTTCACCGTTGGTGTCTTGCAAAGTTTTTTAACATCAATATCAAAAAACAGGAGATTACATGAAAACAATCATCTTTATGCTGATGTCTATGCTGGTTTTGGTTGTCGCTTGTCATTCGGGGCGCAGTGATTCTGCCTCCGAAGTGGGTGTGGTCGATGGTAAGGTCAAAGTCACTAGGGCTGAAATGGACAGGGTTGTAGATATTTACTGGGAAGCCACTGAGGCTGGTACTCAGGTGATTATGATTCCAACTGATCTGGGGCGAGTGTATGTTCATTGCACTTTGGCCAGTACGGTCATGCTTCCGGCCGATATGGATGCTATTACCGAGTATGAATACAATCTGCTGGCTCGATTTGCAGTGGTTCAAGAGTGTTTTGGTGGTGACTTGAAATTGGCCAAGCGGAGTCAGTTCGGAGAGTATTCACCACCCGGAGTGACTATGTCGAATTTTGCTTTCATGACCAAGCGAGTTGGTGATGGCCAGGATAAGTATTGTTTCTACTCTGAGCGACCAACTGTCAATTGTAACTAAAACTACTTAACAAGTGGTTTTTTTTTATTATCAAATTTGCTATACTATTACTATCTGATAATTAAGCCTTACTTTTACCCACTAAACATTACAAAAAAAACTATGCCAAAATACATGTCTCTCAATCATCAAAAAGCCTGGGTTGTTGCCGTGGATATGGGGTATGGACACCAGCGGGCTGCCGCTCCACTCAAGAATATTGCTTATGGCGGTGAAGTTATTAATGCCAATAATTACAAGGGTATCCCGAAACAAGATCAAGACCTTTGGCATGATAGCCGCAAGTTTTATGAGTTTATTTCTCGATTCAAAAAGGTTCCGATTGTGGGAAAGCCAGCCTTTGATTTGTTCGATAAATTTCAGGAAATTCCGCCATTTTATCCCAAGAGAGATTTGTCAGACCCCAATCTTCAAGTCAAGTATATGCAGCATTTGATTGAAACCCAAAATTGGGGCAAGCATTTGATCGAAAAGCTGGAGAAGAAACCAATGCCGCTCATTACCACCTTTTTTGTGACCGCTTTTATGGCTGAACAATTCAAGTATTCGGGCGATATTTATGCCGTTGCGACCGATACGGATATTAGCCGCAGTTGGGTGCCTGTCGACCCGGAAAAGAGTCGAATTAAGTATTTTGCTCCCAGCAAAAGAGCTTACAATCGGCTTGTACGTTATGGTGTCAAAGAAGATAATATTTTTTTAACCGGCTTTCCATTGCCAATAGAATTGTTGGGGCAAAAAAGTCTAAATATTCTCAAAAAAGACATTGGCCAGCGCTTGACCAATCTTGACCCCAATCGTGAGTATATCAATCGATATGATGAAACATTGATCGCTCAATTGGGATCAAGTAATTTTCCCAGTAAAAAGAGAAGTCATCCATTGACTATCATGTTTGCGGTTGGTGGCGCCGGTGCTCAGCGAGAAGTTGGTATCACGCTCACAAAGAGTCTCAAAAATAGAATAAAAAAAGGTGACGCTCGAGTTGTTCTCGTAGCTGGAACTCACAAAGATATCAAATCTTATTTTAAAAAAGAGGTTGCAGGCTTGGGGTTGGAAAAACAACTGGGTAAAGGTGTGGTGATTCTTCATTCTGCCAACAAAGAGCAATATTTTAGAAAATTCAATCGAGCCTTGAGAACCACCGATATTTTGTGGACCAAACCAAGCGAGCTTAGTTTTTACACCGCTTTAGGTTTGCCAATTGTTATGGCGCCTCCGATCGGCTCACAGGAAAAATTCAACCGCAAATGGCTGTTTATGATTGGCTCTGGTGTTGAACAGGAAAATCCGGAATATACCGATGAATGGCTTTTTGATCTGATTGACACCGGTTGGTTTGCGGAAGCTGCGATCAATGGGTTTTTGGAAGCACCAAAGTATGGCACTTACAATATTCAAAAGATTATCAGCTCAAAACCCGAAGAGTGTTTGCAGTGTAAGACGGAAATGATGTATTAGAAAAGTAAACAAGTTCAAAATTCAACTTCAAAACAAGATGATTTATTCGTCTTGTTTTTATTTTTATCTAATCCCCAGATTTTTTTGTTACTCTGGCAAAAAATGTTATAATTATAGCATGAAATATTTAATTTTTTATGCAAAGATCACACAAAATTAGACTTGTGATTAGTTATCTTTTACTGTTGGCAGCTTATATTGTATATTTGGGTCAAAAATTGATACTGTACAGCTTACTGCTAACTATTTTGGGGTTAGTTATTTTATTATTGGGTCTAATTATCAACAAGCCAAAGCTGAATGTCCTTTCTCCCGCTTTTGTTTGGCGCAAGAGAAAGGGGCCGAAAACCAGCAAGAATAAAGATCCAAAGCATAAAGTTAAAGAAATTAAATCAGAGGAGGAGGAAGAGGAGGTTGAAATAATCGCACCAAAACAATCTCACCAAAAAACATCTAAAGATATCAATGAAGATATTCAAGAAATAACCAAAGTTTGGGCGGAACTTGAAGAAGAAAAATAATATGAGAACACTTAATCCAGAAGAAGAGGCCTTGCTGGGGCGAATGGCGGTCGAATTTAGAATTACCGTTGATAAACTGCAATCAGCATATGGCCGAAAATATAAAAAAATTAAACCCAAAAGTGCTTTTGAAACCGAAGCTCGTCAATTAGTTTTTAATTCTAACTTGGGCACCCGTTTATCTGAAGACGATTTTAGTTTTTGGACTCGAAAGCTTCGTCGGGAAGTCTCTGAGCTGGATCGTTTGGCAAAAAAACGATTGTCAGAAGGCGCCAGGCAGCATGAGGCCTCGCTTGTACGAGGTTTACCTGACAGTGACCAAGATGAATATTGGCGAGAGCAGGGGAAGGTTCGTTAATTTTATGAAAAGAATTTTATTGATTACAATTTTATTTGTCATTCCAATCACTGCTTTGGCCGCTTTTGATATTGATTTTACTTCTCAAGCACCAAAAGGGGATTGGAGCCAGCCCTGGCAGGATGCTTGTGAGGAAACATCAATCGTTATGGTTGATGCTTTTTACAACGATTATAACTTGGATTCGGATAAGGCAGCTCAGAAAATCAAGACGATTTTTGCCATCAAAGAAAAATTTTTTGGTCCCAGTTATGATGAGACGGCCGGGTTAATAGTTGAGTTGATCAATAAACATTTGCCTTGGGAGGCCAGGTTGGTCAAAAATCCAACCATTGATCAAATCACATTTGAGTTAGACACCAACCACCCAGTGATAGTCCCGGTCCATGGCGGTACTTTGGTCAATGACCATTATAAGTCAAATTCAATTGATTATCATATGCTAGTGTTAGTTGGCTATGATGAATCTCGCCAAGAGTTTATTGCTCATGATCCTGGTACTCGTTACGGTTTCCGATATCACTATAGTTATTCGGTTGTAATGGCCGCTATGCATGATTTTTTACCCAACAACAAAACTCTTGATGGTCAAAAAGTGGTAATTTTTACCACCAACAAAATTATTGATTCCGCTGAAACCGATGGAGACAATGATGGACTCTTAAAATTCGAAGAGTTGAAATGGGGCACCAATTTGGCTCAATCTGACACGGATAAAGATGGATTTTTGGATGGCGAAGAGGTTCGTGCCGGATATTCACCTTTAGTCAATGAATTAAACATTAAAGATAAAAGTTTAGTTCGTGATTCGTCCACGCTGCGAATATATCTAATTGATGGCAAGATTAAAAGACATATTCAGACATTACCGACTTTATTTGGTTACGGTCAGTTGTACGGATCAGTTATCAATGTTAGCAATAAGTTTATCAGTCAGTTTACTAACGGACAACCAATCGGTTAAACTTCCGCTATTTTGTCTCGTCTCCATCACCATACTCCTATTACCAAGATATTTAACTGCCAAAAACATGTGCGCCGGACTCTCATTTGACATAGATATAATCAATCCGGATGAACTGGATCACTTTTTCTTGCCGGCGGAATATGACAAGCATCGTCGTGGTGATAGGGTAGAAGTTTTCTTTTGGGATCGTAAACCATTTCTGCCAGTTGAAGAAGACGATGGTGTTCATTTGTATAGTTGGGGCAATCGCGAAAAAGACGTAAAAATGCCCAAGACCGGTTGGGCCAAGTTAGAGTCAATTCAAGATGGCCGTTGGGATTGGTTAGCACCAAAAATAGTCAAAATACCCAGTTTATCAGGCTGCGAAAAGAAAAAATGGTTCAAAACCCCAGCTGGAATCAAAGGCTTGAAAGTCCGCTATCACAATATTATTCGAGTTTATTTGATTACTCAAAAAGCCAATCAAAATTTTCAAACCAAGATTGGCCACGACCGCATGCCTATCAGCCATTAGGTTGTTTATAATTTCAAAGTAATCAAGGCAACATGAAAATTTTTTCTAGTTTACTAAATAACTAATTCTCTAAAATATGTCATGGCTCATTATTGTCATCGCCGCTCACGTTTTGAATGCTTTAGTCTTTGTTCTCACCAAAGCCTTGCTTGAGAAATACATTACCAATGAAAAAGTTTTCGCCATTTTAATTGGTATTCTTGGTCTGATTGGTTTTGTTATGGCTCCTTTTGGTTTGGTTTTTCCATCATTAGTTAATTTTTCCATTGATATATTGGCTGGAGCCACATTTGTTTGGGCTCTATATTTTTTCTATTCAGTTTTGAAGAAATTCGACGCTTCAACTGTTGTCCCTGTTAGTGGCGCCTCAGTACCGATTTTTACTTTTATATTATCTTTCATTTTCCTTAATGAACGATTGCAGTTGAATGAACTATTGGCTTTTGGTTTACTTTTGGTTGGTACGGTCGTAATTTCCCTTGTCCGGTCCAAACATCCACTGACCATCAAAGCCTTTAGTGTGACTGTATTGTCTGGATTTACCTTTGCGATTTCTTATTTCCTGACCAAATTCGCCTATGAAACCCATGATTTTGTCAGCGCCTTTGTTTGGATGAGAGTCGGATCTTTTATTGGCGCTTTAGTGTTGTTGCTTGATCCCAAAGCCAGAGAAGCCACCATGAGAATTGTCAAAAAAACTTCAGCCAAAATAAAAATATCATTTATCGGCGTAATGACTTTAGCTGCCGCCGCTTTTCTCTTGCTCAATTGGGGTATTTCACTCGCCAGTGTCAGTCTGGTTAATGCTTTGCAAGGAGTTCAATACGCCTTTTTAATCATAATAGTTATTCTCGGCAACATATTCCTGCCAAAAATTATCAAAGAAAAAATCCGCGGCTGGGTATTGATTGAAAAAATATTCGCCATCTTTCTCATTGCCGGTGGTATTGTCCTGCTGACACTTGCTGGCTAGGGAACTAATTTCAATTCAAGTCAACAGTTACCAATCAAATATGTCTGACATCTTCGAACAATTCAACATCAAAAAAGATTTCAAATTCAACAACGCCGATCATCAGCGCCAGTATTCAGAACTGCTCAGAAAAGTTGAACGGTCAGTCAAGGCTAGGGCTTTTGAAGCGTTGAATGATGACGTCGGATTTTTAGAATTAGTGACTGAGTTTTTAGATACTGTAACTTCTTTTCTCAAGACGGAAGACAGTTCAGAGAGAAATTCAAATGCATGGAGTTATGACCAATTACTCGAGTTGGCCAAGACACAAGTGTTACACCCGTCTCCAGAGTTATGGTTGACCGATAGATTTGATATTTACGATGATCACATTGAACGTTCCGGAGATTTTGATTTTAGTGGTGTCCACAGCATAGAGACACTAGCGCCCAATCTTACAGTCAATGGACGGCTTATGCATTATGGCTGTAAGAACCTAACGGCCATACCAGAAAATTTAACTGTTGAAAGATATGCAAATTTTAGTGACTGCCAATTGGTGGAACATATCCCGTCAAACATGAGAATTCGTGGAGATTTTTATATGAAAAATTGTCCCAAGCTAAAAAGTATTCCTTTTGGGATGTCATTCCCCAGAGATGTGAATTTTGTTGGTTGTACTGGCCTCGAGTCTTTACCCCACGATCTCATTGTGGGCGAGACTCTATATCTTGATGATAATGTTAGTGAAACTGTAAAAGACGAAGCTGATACTTTGGTTGAATTTAAGCAAGTAAAGAGGGTAAGATATGACAGCTAACATCCTCGAACAATTTAAAATTGGAAACTATGAATTCCAAGACCCGGATCATCGCAAGCAGTATTTAGATATGTACAGAAAGCTTGAAGTGACAGCCAAGGGTCGGACTTTCGAACAGTTGAATGATGACGTAAATTTTTTGACATTGATGAGTGAGTTCTTGTTGTTGATAGTTTCGTTATATGAATCGGAACAAAACTGGAATCATGATCGATTGCTTCAATGGATTATTGATGAGTTGGAGGTGCGACCTGATGAAGCGGAACGTGTTCTTCGTGTCAATTTTTACTTTATCTCCGATAAGATTATTGGACGCAACAATTTTATCAAGTTTGATGCTCCTGAGTTGAGGATGTTACCTCCTCAGTTTAGTCCACTGGGAATAGTTAAAATCAGGGGATGTAAAAATTTTGAAACACTATCCTCATTTTTGAAGATAAAAGATGACTGCGTTTTGGAAAGCTTACCGTCACTGCGGAGGATTAATTCCAAGCTTATCAGTGGTAGAGATATGATCGTGCATAGCTGTGGTGCTTTGGGGTATATTGCTGGAGAATTACACATCAAGGGGGATATCCAGTTAATCAATTGTCCCCAGTTAGAAAGAATTACAGCCAGTCTATATGTGTATAAAGACTTTAAAATTGAAAATTGCCCCAAATTAACAGATATCTCTTCAATCAATGTTAATATAAAAGGCACTCTAATTATAAAAGGGCCAGTGACTCAACAGTTGAAAGACCGAGTTGAAGAGTTGAAAAAACTGGGGAAAATAGGTGACGTACAATATGACAGCTAACATCCTCGAACAATTCAACATCAAAAAAGATTTCAAATTCAAAAACGCCGACCATCAGCGCCAGTATTCAGAACTACTCAGAAAAGCTGAAATATCCGCCGCTGATCGTACATTCGAAGAGTTGAATGATGATATTAATTTTCTAATTTTGATTACTACGCTTTTGGACCAAACAAGAGCCTGGATTGATGAAGAAATCCAATTAGAAAAACAAAAATATTCATGGGATTATCAAACGCTTGAAGATTGGGCTGTCGAGCAGCTAGATGTGAGTGACTTGTCTCCACGTTCTTGGTTCAAAACGTTTTTCAGGCTTTCACCTGATGGAGTCGTTGTTTGCAGTGCTAGTAATTTAAATCAATTAAATAATGATTTGTTGGAACAACTCCCGCCCAAGTTGCAGGTAAATCACCTGCTTCTTCAAGAATGCAAAAATTTTAAGCAATTTTCTCATTATGTTGATGCTTCCAACTTTGTCAAAATACAGGATTGTCCGTCTTTAGTTTCTTTGAACTGTGACTTTCATGCAAACCATGCCTTGGTTATTGATTCTTGTCTAGAACTAACTGAAATATCCGGATTATATAAGGTTGTAGGAGATTTTTGGTGCACAAATTGTTCAAAATTAAAAAAAATAATTGGTAAATTAATTGTTGATGGTGATTTTCATTTAGATGGCTCAACAGTATTAATAGAATTGCCCAGTAATACTTATGTCCGGAGGGATGTATATGTCCGTAGATGTCAGTCGGAATTAATTGATCAGGTGCGACTATTAAAAGAAAAAGGTTTGATCGGAGGAGACGTTTACGAAACATAAATTATATGACAGCTAACATCCTCGAACAATTCAACATTAAAGAAGATTTCAAATTCAAAGACACTGACCGCCAGCGCCAGTATTTAGAGCTACTCAGAAAAGCTGAAATAGCCGCCAAAGATCGGACATTCGAAGAGTTGAATGATGATATTGAGTTTTTGGTGTTATTGCAACATTTTCTCGAGACAACTGTTGATTTTATAAAGTCTGAACCGGGCATGATTGAGCGTGATAGCACCGATAGACTTGA
>PFAP01000004.1:4678-20870 GCA_002773615.1 Candidatus Falkowbacteria bacterium CG10_big_fil_rev_8_21_14_0_10_39_11 | reverse complement strand
GGAATAAGGATCAGATTATCGACTTTTTTTATCCTAATCTGGGTATGATCAGGAATAGACAGGAGGCGGAAGTCTGGGTTGATGATCATATTAAGATTGCTGATGATGGTGAAATAGAACTGGATAGCAATCTTACACTGCGAGAATTGGTACCGTTAACTCCAGATATTCCGCCGTATTTCATTATTCGAGGCTCGCTTGATATTGGCAACTCCCGATATTTAAAAAGACTACCCAAAGGTCTATCTCTGACCGGAGACCTTAATTTGCGCGGTTGTTCTGAAATTGAAGAGCTTCCAGATGATATTCTTATTGGCGGTCAGTTAATGTTGGATCAGTCCACGGCCCATCTTTTTGATCAAGCCTTTGATCTTCGCCAAAATCGCCAGATTGATTCTGTGATTCTGTCGTGATACTACCATAAACATTTAAGGGTTTTATCCATTATATAAAAATATGAAACTCAAATTCAAATCCAGCGTACTGGTTTTACTGATCATTTTTGTCATCCTTTTTGCTTCTTTTATAATAATGTTATTTTTGCGTGACTTTAGTCTGGACAACGAACAAAAAGTTGGTGTCACATTTTCCAAATCATATGCCGAATACCTGGGATTGGATTGGCAGGAAGCATATTTAGCCACCATCGACGATTTGCAGGTTAAAAATATTCGGATTGTGGCTCAGTGGGATGAGATTGAACCAAAATTCAATGAATATTACTTTTGGGATATTACTTGGATGTTGGATCGAGCTTATGAACGAAACGTTGACGTGATTCTCGCGATTGGTCGTCGGACGCCACGTTGGCCAGAGTGTCATGACCCAGAATGGATCAAAGAACTTGCACCGGAAAAAGTTCGCCAGGAACAACTACTAATGATAAAAGATGTGGTTAATAAATACAAAGACAAAACAGCTCTCAAAATGTGGCAAGTTGAAAACGAACCGTTTCTCGATTCTTTTGGAGAATGTGAACCAATATCACTTAATTTTCTAAAAGAAGAAATTTCTTTGGTTAAAAGTTTAGACTCTCGCCCCGTTTTGATTACCGACAGTGGGGAACTCAGTACCTGGATCAAGACTGGTCAGCTGGGTGACAAATTCGGTCATACTCTGTATCGTGAGGTTTACAACAAATATATTGGCTATTTCAAACATGTTTATCCTCCAGCTTATTATTATTTCAAAGGCCGTTTAGTCGGTTTGAAGCAACGAGATGTGATTGTGGCTGAGCTCCAAGCAGAACCTTGGGTTCCCGATGGTTATACCTTGCAACTTGATTATGAAAAAATGAAGCAATTAATGTCACCAGAGAAAATTGAATCAAATCTGGATTATGCCAAACGCACTGGAGCATCGGAAATATATCTATGGGGCGTTGAGTGGTGGTACTGGATGAAAACCGAAGTTGATGATGATTCACTTTGGAATTCAGCCAAACCATATTTTGAGTAAATTAATGGTTATTATATGGAAAAAACAGTAATAATTGTTTTTATACTTTTACTACTGACCGCACAGCCAGCAGTCGCCCAGCAGCAAAAATTTTTTGTTCAGCCGGGCATTTTACCGGACTCTGGTATTTACTGGCTTGATTTATTGGGCGAAGAAGTGCGTTATTTGTTCACTTTTGGTAAAATAAAAAAGGCGGAATACAAAATTGAAATCGCAGAGGAGCGATTGAGTGAACTTCGAGCTCTCTATGAAAAAGGGGTAACTGACAAAACCGATGCATTATTAAAAAAGTATGAAAAAGAAATCATCAAGTCACAGGAACTATTTTCTGTCGTTAAAATAAATTCTGAGAAACAAGCCAAAGAAGTGCAAACGGAAACAGAAAACGCTATTTTATTACATGAAGCTTCGGTTAACGACTATGTCCTATCATTGCCCGACCAATTGGCAATGGTCGTTCGTAACTCTATTGGCGCTATTTGGGCTGGTTTTGACTCAGTCCTTGACCATTTGGATCAAAAGCGACGTGATATTGAACAAAAAAGAACCGATTTCGGAGTTTAGTTCTTTTCTCCCGCATCTATTTACTATTCAGTATCCATTAAGGTCTATTTTTCTTCAACTTTACTCCTAATTCTAAAAATGATATGTCCCGAATTTTATACGGTGTTGCCGGTCAAGGATTTGGCCACGCCATGCGTTCAAAAGTTGTTCTTGATCACCTCAAGCGAGTTGGACACCAAGTTGAAGTCATTACTTATGGCCAAGCTTTCCCTTATCTCAAAAAATACTTTTCTTGTCATGAGATATCTGGTTTGAATTTGGTTTATAAAGATAACCAATTGGATTATCTCGCCACCATTGTCGAAGACGCCAAAAAATTTCCTGGTGTCGTCAAGAGTTTCAAGCAAATGTCAAAACTGGTACATGACTTTGAGCCGGAAATAATTATCTCTGACTATGAACCAATGTCATCATTGTTGGCTCACATCAATAAACGGCCGTTAATTTCTATCGGCAATCACCATTTTATTACCAATAGTGATATTCATTTCCCTCAAAAATTCTACAAGGACTATTTGACCGTCAAAATGGTGACCAAGGCCATGACTCCCAATGCCGATGCTTATTTGATCACGACCATTGCCAATGAAAAAGTCAAAGACAAAAAATCATTTTTATTCCCGCCATTATTACAAGATGATGTCCTAAAATTAAAACCCAAAAAAGGCAATCACATCACAGTTTACGTCACATCAGAGTTTACCAACATTTTGGATGTTTTGACTGATGTGGACGCAGAATTTATTGTTTATGGCTTAAACAAAAACAAAAAAATCAAGAATATCACCATGAAAAAATTCTCTCGCGAAGGCTTTATCGAAGATCTTCGCAGTTCCAGGGCGATCATCGCTAATGCCGGGTTTACTGTCATCAGTGAAGCCCTTTATTTCGGCAAACCATACTTGGCTATACCTGTAAGCAAACAATTTGAACAGATTATCAATGCCATTTATATTGATCGGCTCAAGATCGGGGAACACCATGAAAAATTGACCGCCAAAATCGTGAACAATTTTTTGACTCATGTTGATGCTTACACTCAAAATCTGAAACAGTACAAGAAATCCGGCAATTCGGAACTATTAAAAAAACTGGATACTTTAATCAAAAAACTGGTTTGATTTTATGACACCTAACATCTTCGAACAATTCAACATCGAAAAAGATTTCAAACTCGCCGACCCAGACCATCAGCGCCAGTATTTAGAGCTACTCAGAAAAGTTGAAATATTCGCCGCCGACCGTTCATTCGAAGAGTTGAATGATGATATTGAATTTATGAAATTAGTCATTGAATTATTAGACAACATAAAAGCGTGGATTGATGAAGAGGTTACAATAAAACAAGAAGAAGATAGTGGTCGTGAGATCTGGGATTATAATAAGTTACAACAATGGGTTGAATCCGATCTTGGTCGTCTGGGTGCTTATGACTATACACTACGTAATTTTGATAATGATGGCAGCAATATTATTTATTTGGGAGATAGGTTTGACTTAAAACGGACTCCAATAACCACTTTACCTCCCAATTTACATGTCATAGATATTTTTCTTGAAGACTGTGCACAATTAAGTAAAATTCCTTCCGGAATGTCTGTGAAAAGAGCAATTGTAATTAGTAATTGCCCCAAACTAAAATTCATTGGACAGATTAATGTGGATGGGGATTTGCACCTCAATAACCTTCCTGATGTTAAATTTTTTAATGATGACAGTACAGTAAAGGGTATTGTTTATATTTATTCTAATGTGCCACAAAAAATAACTGATCAGTTAGATTACATGCAAAAAACAGGAAAAATCGGTGCTATTATCATGAGAAACCAACACTAAACTATGAAAATTAACCTAGAACAATTTGGCATCCAGAAAGACTATGAGCTCAAAGACGCTGACCATCAGCGCCAATTTTTAGGGTTGCTCAAAAAAGTAGATACAAGTTACAAATCATTTGAAGCATTAAATTATGATATTAAGTTCATCACATCGGTGATCGAATTATTAAGTAAAATAAAAGCGTGGAGTAATGAGGAAATTATGCTTGAAATTGAAAATAAAAACCAAAATAACCACTGGGATTTTGATCGAATTTTGCTTGGGCCATTAATCAGGTCGGGCATGAATCAGTTGTCAGTTGGGTAGGTTATATGTTTACCAATACCGAAGAGGGGGATATTATTGCGAAGAGAAGTCTAATTTTACGCCATTCCGCAAAATTCTATATCCCCCCAAGGCTCTCATTTATTAGTAATCTTGACTTGGTCGGATGTGAATTCCTTGAATCTTTGCCTGAGCAATTAATAGTCAGGGATACACTTTTCCTTGATAAAGGTTGCAGTGATCTTGTTCGGTCCCAGGCTGATGCGTTCAAGAAAAATAACCAAATAGGTGACTTACAATACATCTAGTCAATTAGAACAAATTGAGATCGCTTCAAATTATAAGTTCAAAAACACAGACCACTGACCCAAACAGCATAATTCACGGGGATTTGTTTGTGGGCGAAGGTGTGTCAGCCAAGCTCTATCAAAAACTTGAACAAATGAAAAAAACGGGAACATCAAAGGCAATATTGTTCCACAGTCTTGATTTTATTATTGGGGCAATTTTGCTATAATATAGTCAAATATGCCAATTGAAACAATCGGTTATAAAACAACAGAACCAGTTCCTGAAACCGGGGAGCCAATCGTTCTGAAAAAGCCATCCAAAAAAGACATCAGAGAGATACTATATCGCCGCGATGCTGACAAGTTGCTCAGAACCAATCGCGCCGTTTTTAGTACACTGGCAGGCGACACCAGTCTGGACTTCCAGGTCGGATCTGATGGTGGTTTTTATATTGATTTTGCCGCCGGTAAAGTCAATCTAGGATTGGATTTTTGGGAAATGAAAGAAGACGGAGTGACCGATGAACAGCTCTTGTGGGGCTGGGGTCATGAGCTTGGTCATTTTTGGGACTTGCAGGACGATCCGGAGGGTTTGTTAATCAATTTCAAACGTATGCGCGAAGTCGCCCGAAATATTGCCCCCAAAGCCAGAGCCATCCTTGAAAAAAAGACTGACAAGCTGCCCGCTTGGATGGACAAGGTAGAGCCAGTCAACCCCGAAAAGCCAGATGGTGAAAAAATGTCAGGTTTAGATTTTTATATTTACAAACAAATACATACCTTATACAACTGCCTTGATGATATTTACGTCAACAAGCGAGTTGGTCGCAAACTGCCTCAATACTTGATCGAGGGCACCGATGATAAAGGTACTCCGTATCAGAGTGCGCCGGTCAAAGTGATGTATCGCGATCATTTGTTTCCCACGAACCGAGACAAAAGAGGTGAGGTACCTGAACCGGGCAAGCCCTACAATATTATCGATTTACCCCGATCCAAACAGTTGCCATATTATTTGCTGCGTCGCCGCATGGTGCCCGATCAAAATATAATTATCAGTAATGAAGTTGAACAGGCTATCACCACCCCGGTGATTGGTGATGTTACTATTGAGCAGTTAGTAGAAACGCTAACCACGCCTCAGATTGTTGACGGCAAAGAACAAAATAAGGCTTCAAAACGCTATCATTATTACCAATCGGTGATTGAACCAAAATTTCTTGAGTTTTTAATTCAAGATTTCGAAGATATGCCACCACCAGAAAAACCAGAAGATTTTGATAAAGGTGATGGCGAGCCGGGTGAAGGGGATCCTAGTGATGCCGAGCCGGGAGAAGGTGACCCGAGTGATGCTGATCCAAAGGAAGGTGATGGTGAACCCGGCAAGGGAGAGCCCAAAGAGGGAAAAGGTGGCAAAAAATCCAACGATCCTTGGGGTGACAAAAATCCATCAACCCCAACCAATCCGATCGATGAACAAACCATTGAGGATTTTCTCAAACATCGTGAAGAACAAAAAAAGAAAGATGTTTTGGAAAAATATAGAAAGAAACAAGCTGATCAATTGACGCCAGGGGAGCGAGCTCAAAAGGCCACTCGTGACGCTGACAAAAGTTTTGCTCAAAAGCATGATATCCCACTGAAAGCGATGCGGGAATATCGTCAATTGACTGAGCAGGTTGAAGGTCAAAAGGAACGATTGGCTGCTTTATTTGAAAAAGTTATTGTCAAATTGCAAAAACAAATTGAGATGGCCTGGGAGCGTTACTATACCAGTGGACGGTTTGACACTCAGAAATTTGTCAATAAATATGGCGCTCTCATGGCCAGAAAAGAGACATTATTATTTATTCCATTTGATAATTTACCGGTTCACGAGCGTCGTCAGTTTATCGAAAAATTAAAATTCAAACCAGACGAATTTCGTTTTAGGTTTGTTTTGGATAATTCCGGCTCCATGGGCGGTCCAAATATCAACGCCTTAAAAGCGATTGTCGTCGCCTTTATGGAGTCTTTTGCCACTTTTGAAGATAAAGTTGAACGTCTGTTCAAGATTCACAGCTTCAAACAACCGCCACTCAGTGTCAACAGCCAGGTTATTTTATATGGGAATGAGGATCGCAGTCGCCAAGTCAAACCGCTTCGTGCTACCAAGACAAAAAAAATTGACAAAGAGCAAGAGCGAGTGGCTAGGATCAAAGCTTTTTCAGCGATTGACGCCAAGGATGGTGCTACTTATGATTCTCCGGCTTGGGATATTGTGATTGATACAATTTCTCCCGACGATGAAAAACGGATCAAGAGTGGCGAACTGATAGATATTGCTGTCGGTATTACCGATGGTGGGAGTGATTCGGAGCAAGCCACCAGAGACAATCTAGCTGTGATTGAAAAAAAGGGCGTCGTCAGTCGTGGGTTGCAAATTGTCGACAAGCCAGATCTGGAGAAATTCGATTCTACAGACGACATGAAAATTTTTGATCGTATTTGGGGCGCTCAAGGTGAACGTATTTTTGATATTGAAGAGCTTTATGGTGTGATGGAAAGACTGCTGGAAGCGATTATTACCAGCGTCGATTTTACCTGCGAAGTCGACTGACCTCTACTACAAGGTCCAAGCTATAAGCTAAAAGCTAAACACTCCTAACTCTTCCTTCCCGCTTCCAACCACTATTATCCAACATTAATTATTCTCAATCACATATTACTAAAAAAAAAATTATATGGCAGACGAAAAACATCTTGAAAAAGGTAAAAAACGAGCCGCTCGGACTCTTGAGGCGGCTCGTCAAAAAGCCACCAGCGGCTTTGAAAAAGATTATACTGATATGGCAGTTCTGGAAGCTAGCGACCCTGAACAGTGGTTGGCATCAGAGACCAATCTCGAAGAGAGTGAAAAATTATTTTCCGAGCGGGAAAAATTCTTTTCCGATTGGCACAATATCCGTAGTTACTTGACATCTAGTTCCGAGGTTGTTGGTTCCAAGACATTCAAACGAAATTTAACCCTCCAACGCCTTGAGGAAACTGAGCCTGATGACTGGACCCAGTTTATTGATCGGCCAAAGATTCTGACAGAAGTTAAGCAGAGTCTCAAAAAACGCTTGGCCGAAGGCAAGGTTAGGGCTCCACGTTCATTTCGCCGACCAGGGCATAAATCGAATAATGATAATGGCTTAGAACTCTTGATTGAATTACAAAGTCGAGCCGTTGAAACAACAATGATTGATCAGTTAAAAAAACTAAAGGAAAAACGTGAGCAAACCCGGTTGCATGGTTCATCTGAGAAAACTACAGATGGGAATTCACCATCTTACGCCACGGAAGTCAGAGATATGATGAAGTATCGTTTTGAAGAAGTGGTGGCGGCTGAAAAGAACTTACAAAAATTTGATCGTGACTTAAATGAAATTGAATTCAAAATTTATTATGCTGCCGGTCAGTTACCCGCATTGGTCGGCGCTTATCAGGCGGAGTATAAAATTAAACGACAGGAACTCACAGACTATTTGCTTGCAAATCCCGAAGCCTATGTTTTGACCGCCTATGAAAAGATGATGACCATGAAGCAAGCGTTTGATGATCGGGGTAAAATCGTTGAAACCCCATATGTTCAGGAAAAGATGACTGAAATTTTGAGTATTGTCCAAGAGGGACGACCGGCCTTCATTCATGGTGAGCTCGGTAGTGGTAAATCAGAAGTCGCCAAGCATCTATGTCGCAAGGTCTTGAGCCAACCGCATGTTGATCGTTGGTTGATTGATCACCACGATCCATCAGTTGAAGTAAAACAGGCTCGTGAAGCATGGAAACAGGATTGGCAGGTGGCAATTAAAAACCTTGAACATGCGGCAAAAGAAAATACAAATTCAAGAACAAAGTTAATTAAGATGCTTCAAGCATTCAAGCATAGATCTCCAGAGGATTATGTAGACGAGAACATAAGATTTAATGATGATGGAACAGTTGAAATTTCAGAGTCAGCTTGGCGCAATAATCCGTTTGTCAATTCAGACAAGGTGACTCCTCCAGTTAACAATGGATATATTGATTTGGCGCAGGCTGTTTTTAAGGCTAAATTCAAAGAGTGGTTAGAAAATAATCCCGAACCAAAAGTCGACAAAGAAAGTTATGATAGATGGGAAGTAGCCCTTGAAGAACAAAGAGAGCCGATCATAGTTTCCGGTCACAAAGGGTTGGAAACAGACACCTTCTTTGGTGGTATCAAAGTTGAAAAGGTTGAAGAGATGAACCCGGAAGAGGCTGAAGCTTGGAAAAATAGCAGGATGGCCGCATTTAGAGAAAAGCACAAAGATTTGAATGCAAAAGAGTTGGCAGAGCGAGTTGAAAACTATGATTATTTTATTGATACATATCTCGATAAACCGGTCGAGACTCGAGGTTACTTGGGCAAACTTTATCGGGCTATGGCCGATGGTCGTCCTCTGATTATTGACGAAATGAATGCTATTCCTCACCATGTTTTGGTTGCTCTTAATGATTATTTGACTCTCAGACCAGGGGATACAGTCACTCCAATAGTCGATGAGTTGCCTCCATTCAAAGTCAAAGAAGGCTTTGTTGTAATCGGTACCGGGAACTGGCGTCCGGATGATACCGATTTCTTTGTTGGCCGTCAAAAGTTAGATCCTGCTTTCTTGTCTCGTTTTGGTTTAGTTAGTTATGACTATCTACCCAATGGTCGAGATTTCGGCTCCATGGTTTCTACTCCCGATATGTCCCCCGAGCAATTGGAGGCTCAAAACCAGGCCAGACAAGGCAATGAACTCTATCAGATGATGATTGTTCGATTGATTAATCGCTATGGCGGATTGGAGCTGCCAGAAGGCTCAGCTGATCAAATTATGAAATTAACAGTCGTTGCTCGCCTGATCCAGGATGTCAACAGCGGTATGATGAGTGGTGATATGAGTGTCTACAAAATGATCGGTGCTAATACTGAAACCAACCCCGAAGAGCTACTACAGGAAAATGTTTTATCTTTACGCCATTTGATTCCAATTATTCAAGAATGGAAAGAGGAGGGGTTCCGACGTAGTCTGGATGATTATGTCTTCATGCATTATGTCGCCAGATCCAAAGCTCGACCAGAAGAAATGCTTTATCTTTACCAATTACTGCAGATTCAAGGCCAGTTTTTCCCCACTGATAAAGGGTGGCCTGATTCCAGAAACGCTGATAGTCACAAGAGTATTGTTGGCTACAATATTGTTCGCAAAATGTATGGTGTTGACAGTTTGACCGGACGAAAGGATGTCAAGGCTATCGTGGAAGATGGCCGGCCGGCAAATGCTTTCATGTCATCGCTACAGGTAATCGAAAAATTATTTGGTAAAGTACCTGTTAGGAAAGAGATTCGTTTACCAAAAGACAAACCGGAAGTTGCGCCGGTTGAAGCCCCCAAGAAACATCGTTCTCCCATGGAACAGCTTGAACTTGATCGTGTTCGGAAGGCATTGGCTAAATCGGTGAGTCGGTTTGAGGAGATTCCGCCAGATAAACGACTAGAAGCTAGCGGCCAGCTCAGTGGTTTTATCGGGCAATTCGCTGATAAGTATGTGACAGTATACCCCCCTACAGATACCGCTCTCGCTACCGACACCAAGACAGATACTGAAGCTGCCTAACATTTTTATATAAACAGAATTAAAGCTGCTTTGTTCACCGCAACTTTAATTGTTTAGTTTTAAATATTTATGAAACATTCCAGCCAAATTAATTTTTCCGAAGTCCTGCATATGGCTTCGAGTTTTAAATTTAATGATGCAGACAAATAACGGCATTTTGATCTTCAACTGAAACGCCTGGAATCAATGATGGTCGGTCAAACGTTTGATCAGTTGACGGAGAATACGGAATTTATGTCTTTTTTAACCGAATTTTTGAATCAGGCTGTCGATGCCGCCAATGAACAAAAAAATACTGAACAGACAGATCAATCATGGGATTTAGACAAAATTAGAAAATGGTTGCTTGAAATACATCTGACCGAGGAAGATAATATTGATGATTTTATCCGAAGGAGCATTTCTTTTGATAAAGATGGTAATATTGTGTTTATTGGTGGTTTTCCTCTCGATAGCTTAGATTTATCCTCTCTTCCTCCTAATTTGTTTACTGTCCTCGGTATTCTAGATATAAATAACAACCCTAATCTCAAATCTTTGCCCGAAGCGCTAGGGCGTGTTTCGGATTTGCGGTGTAACAATTGCGGTCTTGAGGCGTTACCTCCGGGGTTGGTTGTCGAGCGAAAATTGATTTGTGATAATAATAACTTGCAAACCCTTCCATTGGGCATCAAGGAGGTGACTCACCTCAGTTGTAAAAACAATAAACTGAAAGAATTACCGCCATTCACCAAGGTAGTAAAGAAGCTTGATTGTAGTGGTAATGAATTAGATGCGTTACCTAACGAGCTGGATGTTTGGGCGTTGGATTGTCGTGACAACCCATTAAAGAATTTGCTCATGGATTTATTTGTTTCTGGCACGTTAATAATTTCAGAGACAATCAGTGATCACGTGCGTCAACAAATTGAGCAAATGGTCAAAAACGAGCAGATCGCCGACGTTCAATATGTTTAATTTTTCAAAAAACGCAAATGTTTGAAGTTGTTAACAATATAAAACAAAGTGTCTCCGAGCTTGATATCTCCGATGGGCTTAGTTTTGAATTGGACGCAGTCATGACTGAGATTGATCGGTTGATTGGCGATCGTGAGTTTGATGACCTCAATGATGATGTCGTATTTTTGGCTCGGTTTAGTGATCTTCTCAACGAGGTTTTAGATATTTATTCCAGACCTGAAATTGACAATGCCCTGGCCAAAAAGAGATATTTTGATTGGCTCAAGGCCAATAATTACGGCAAAGAGGACATTGAAAATCATTTGGAAGACGCCCAGTTCGAAGAGGGGAAGATTGTTTGCCGATATTTTGAATTAAATGATAGTGATTCCGCCACCACCCTGCCAGATGGGATCGTGATCGATTCTCTTCAATTGAGGCTCAACACTTCTTTTACTACTTGGCCCGCAGATATAAAAATTACCTCCACCCTAGATATCAACCAATCTACCAGTTGCCAGTCCCTACCAGCTGGATTGGATTTGATTACTCTCAATATTGCTAACAGTGAGGTTCGTTCAATCCCGTTAGACACCAAAGTCTCGAATCGCATCAATGCACGCGGCACATTTATTCAGAGTTTACCTTCTGGTTTAAACTTAGTTTCACTTGATGTGGCTTTTTCTCATCTAGATATTCTACCCGATGATTTGGTTGTTATGGACTCACTAGATATTTCTAATACCAAGATAAGTTCAATCCCAAATGACACACAACCATCAGAGTTCTATGCCAATCAGACCAACATGACTTCGGTTCCAGCTCACTTGAGTGGTGCTCAAAAAATTATTATGGCCGGATCACAAGTTATGACCGTGCCAGATGGGTTTGAGTGTGATCATTTAGACATTGCCAATTGTCCGATCGAAACTTTACCAACAACGTTGAATGTTAGAATATTAAATATTACTGGTACAAATATAAAAAAATTACCACCAAAATTAAAATTAGAAAAATTATACGTGCGAGGAACACGCATTGGGCGGTTGCCAGACGATGTTCAGATATCAGAGACCATTTATGTAGATAAAGACTGTTCTCCGGCGTTGAGAAAACAAATAATTGAACTTCATCAAAAAGGTCAAATTGCTCATTATTATTTCTTATGACAGAAAAATTTAATCTAAAACAAGCCATAAAACAAGTTTCCGGTTTTGAATTTGGTGATCCAGATAAAGATAGAGAGTATCAACAGCTTTTGATCAAGTTGAACTCTATTGTTTCCAATATGTCGGTAGAAGAGTTTTTTGACAGTGTCAATGACATGGCACAATTCCAAGCGCTTCTTGATCGTATCGTGGAATTAGTTTCCGGAGAGAGTGATGCTGAAAATTTGGCGAGTATATTGGCTTGGGCCGAGAGCCAACTACAGCTTGATGACGTGGCCGCATGGGTCGATGAAACATTTGAGTTTGAACATGGTGACATTATTGTCCGTGATGGCGTGTTGTCTTTATCCCGGCAAGCGTTATTGACTGTTATCCCTTCTGGTTTGAAAAATTTAGAAATTTTGTCTTTGTTCATGTGCCCGGCCATTGATTCTCTCCCTGCCGGAATGATGGAATTAAAAAAATTGGCTATAGAAAATTGTCGTAGTTTGGTTTCCTTCCCGGAACCGTTCAATCGTCAGGTCAAGGTTTTCATTGGTGGTGAGGCTGATCCTTCTTTACAGCGTCAGATCAAACAGTATGAAGCAGACAAAAAAATTGCAAAAGTAATCGAAATTTAATATGCCGGAAGTAGCATTCAACATCGAGAAAACAATAAAAGAGATTTCCGATTTTAAGTTTGACGAACAGGCCGACCAAAAGAAACTTTCTCGCATGATTATAAAGCTGGAAGCAATGATGGCTGGCAGATTATTCGATGATTTGAATGATGATATCAACTTTTTAACCGCATTGCTTGAGTTGATTTGTTTTGTAAATGAAGTGCAAGAAATTAGTCCGGAAAAGGTCAAGCAAGATATTTTGGCCTGGAACGAAAAGCATTTCCCCTGGCAAACAGATGAAGAGAGAGAGGATTTTATTGATAAGTATTTAGTCTTCGATGAGGATCAAATTATTTTCAAGAAAGAGATAATTCTGCCAAAAAGAGATCTTTATGATGGCGATTTTATTCCTCACGTTACTCTAATTAGAGGACAGGTTAATTTAGTTCAAAACAATTTTACCACTTTACCATCTGGATTGATTGTGGCCAATGATCTTGATATAACTGGCAACAGATTCCATCAATTACAAGCTTTGACGGTGGTCGGCAAAGTATCGGCCAAAGATAATCCAATCACTACCTTGGGTAAAGAGTTGACTGTTGATGGCGAGTTGTTGGTAGATGGCGAAAAATTGTCACTGATATATGACGATGTAATGATTCGTACGTTGAAAGCCGGACACAAACTTTCGAGAAGAGTCGCCAATAGAATAAAAAAACTTAAAGTAGCTGGGAAAATAGGCTAATACTTATGTCAAACATAAAATCACAATCAAATATTCGCGAAATCATGATCATGGCCAATGATTTTAAATTTGAAGACCGGGACAAACAGCGAACATTTGATCGTATGTTAATAAGGGTTGAAGGGATGATAGGCGGTCGATCATTTGAAGATTTGGATGAAGACGTAAATTTTCTAGGTGCTTTGTTGGAGTTGATCGATTTAATCAACCAAGAGCATGAACAAAATAGAGACTCGTGGTGGGCCGAGGAGTTTCAGGTAAATTTTTCTGAGTTCGAACCAAAATCTGTCACACCGTATTGTCATGGCAAATATTATTGTATTGTTGACGAGCAAGGCGCTTATATTCTCAATTATAAAAAAGAAAAAATAACCGGATATTATGACCATATTGTAAATATGGTGGAGGAAGATGGACAATTGTATCTATATTCTCGGATTGGTCTCTCCTATGGCGTCTATACAAAAGAGGGAACGCTAATTCTCAAAGACGAATCTAACGGCAGTCGTGGTGGTTTTTTTTCCAAGGTCGGGGATCGATTTTTTGCTTCAGTGCGGCGGCTTGGTGGTGGGCACAATATTGTCAATTTGAATACCGGACAGCCATTGTTTGCTAGCGGGCGTCGACTTGAACTGGTTACAAATAACCCAGCGTATGTATGTACAATACCGGACACAGAGGATGAAAGTTGTATCACCTTGGTAGAGTTGGGTGTCGGCGAGCAAGATTTTACAAGATATAATCATCACTTTAATCGCGCCATTGCCGGTCCCGACAGCATAGCGTTAGACTTTTTAAACTATGAAGACGGTCATAGCATCTTGGTTAATGGCAAAACCGGCCAGACATTTGCCGAGGGTTATGATGACGATGTCATTAGTTTTGACGGTAGTGATTTTGTCCCGATTAGTGTTGGCTCACCAGTGTCAACAACACAAGTATACAACTCATCTGGCGAACAAGTTGCCAGTTTACCAGCTTGTGTGGTGCTTGGTATGTGTCTAGGACAAGATGGGCAATATTTATTTGCCACTCGTGAAAATGAAACTAGTTTAACTATGAATGTATTTGACTCAGTCGGCAACTTAATACAAGTATTTAAAAACATCAATTATCTTTCTTCTTTTTATCACACATCCAAAGGCTTTATTCTCGGTGGCCGGAATGTATATTCTGATGAAAAAGGCCACGAGCTATTATCTGTACCCAGTGGGTCAATTTCATATCAAACCTTTCGCAATGGCAAACTTTTTGTCTCATACTACGACCACAAAAATAAAGTCGCCAAGGGACAGTTTGTCACAATCAAATAAATTATGTCAGACAAAAAAGCACAACCAAACATCCACGACATGCTGACCATGGCCAAAGGTTTTAAGTTTGAAGATCCGGACAAACAGAGGCAATATCAATTAATGTTAGATCGAGTGAACAAACAAATAACCAATCGATCATTCGAAGATTTGGATGAAGACGTAAATTTTCTAGGTGCTTTGTTGGAGTTGATCGATTTAATCAACCAAGAGCATGAACAAAATAGAGACTCGTGGTGGACCGAGGAGTTTCAGATAAATTTTTCTGAGTTCGAACCCAAATCTGTCACACCGTATTGTCATGGCAAATATTATCACGTCAAAAATGGCGATGGTATGTTTATTGTTGATTACAAAGGTGAGCGTATCAGTTCTAACTTTGACCGGATTTATGATATGATTGAAGTTAATGGCCGGGTGTATTTTTACGCCGAAAAAGGCCCCGATCGAGGTGTTTTCTCTCGCGGTGACAAACCGGTTTTCTCGGACAAGAATAATTATACCGACCTTACAATAATATCACCTCTCAGCTATTTTAATAATGATTTTTATATCACGGTTCGGTTGATCAATGGTAGTCGGCGTTTAATCAATATTACTACAGGAGCATTCGCAGGCAAAAATTACAAAAACATTTGGCGTTTATCAGAAAAACCGGGCTACCTTGTTGCTCATGACCAAGACGACCAGGCTGAACTCATCGATTTGCATGAAACAGATCCGATCGATAATGGAAAACAATTATCCGACTTCGATTACCGATTCCGCTATAATGAAATTCGTGAAAATTCAGTCATTATATTTCTGGCTACGATGGCTCCAACCGCAAGAGAGAAAATTGTCAGTCTTGATAATCCCAAGTTAGTCAAAGCGGAAATTGGTGAGGTCCTGGGTTTCTCGGGGCAGGTTTTTTTGAAGTTGGTTGATGATACCCATACCAGAATTTTTGATTTGAACGGAGAGTTGATTTTTGAGTCAGATGAATACAGTGTAAAAGGAATCGGCCCAGGAATTGGGGATGAATACTTGTTTGTTGTCACAACTTTGACTACTGAACAAAAGGTATTTATTGTGGATCAAAGAGGTAGTATCTTGAGTGATATTTCAAACTACCGTAGTTATCCGGATTATTTCTGCCAAACGAATGATGGTTTTATTTTAGCCAAAAAAGATAAATATCAAGATGAACATCGTAACTTGATATTGGATATGAGCGAAAAAAAATTAGTTGGCCGTCAATTGTCGAACGGTCAATTATTTGTCATCTACTATGATCCAAAACATAAGATAGCCGAAGGCCACATTGTCACCAAATAAATATGTCTGATAAAAAAGCACAACCAAACATCCACGACATG
>PFAP01000004.1:3365-4668 GCA_002773615.1 Candidatus Falkowbacteria bacterium CG10_big_fil_rev_8_21_14_0_10_39_11 | reverse complement strand
GGTTGAATATTCAGATCGGTGATCGTTCTTTTGAAGATTTAGATGATGATATTGATTTTCTCAACGATTTACTTACAGTTATTGATTTAATTAACGAAGCACAAGCCAGCCGCGAGCCTGAATATGGTGACGAAAATTTTAATTTGGAATTTTCTAATTTAGGCAATCAGAATGAAGCTCCGATGCAGTTTTGTGGTGGCAAATATTATCGTATGAATGACGAAGAGGAGGGCGAGTATCTTATGGACTCACAAAAAAATACAGTCACTCCGTACTTTAAAAAAATCCATCATGTTTTTGAGTCTGACGGTGAACTTTATATAATTGGTAAAGACTTTGACGGAGATAGCGGTATTTTCAATCAAGATCGCGAGCTTTTGCCCATCCCTACAGCATTGAAAGATTCAGGCCCAATGAATATTTTTAAGGTGGGGCAAGATTTTTATCAAATAACAAAACATGTTAGTGGTGGGAGGAGACATACCATAACCAGGAGACAGCTTTTCTGTCTCAATGACCCGCAAAAGGAATTTGATTCTTACCAAGGGCTGATGCTGGTGGATGGACATGACTTTTGTGTCGGCGTAAATTTATTTGATAATAACATCGAGATAATCAACCTCAAGACCGGGAAAGTAATTTCAGCCAAAGCCGGTCGAGCTCGGTTCAGTGCTATTGTGACTGGACCGGATGGTTTTGTCATCAAGGCGACTGATACTCAGGATATTGAAGTGACCAAACTGATAGACCATGAGACTGGTGAGGTTATTACCACCAGTTTGGAGTCAGATGTTGGACGAATAATGCGTGGCGCGGGTGAGGATTTTATTGAAATGAGTAAAAGTAATTATCGTGACAGTCATGGTCAAAAAATCAACAATTTTTCAGAGCTTCCCAACCTTATTGTCGTGACCATTGGGCGGACTCTTCGGGGGCAGCCTATTTTTGTCGCTGTTGACAAAGAAACATCATCTGGCCCAGTTATTATTGATAAAAATGGGGAAGAAATATTTAGAGGTGATACTTTTAGAGCTATTCCGGATCGTGTTTTTGTCACAGAATCAGGTTATATTTTTTATGATGAAGAAAAGAAAACTTTTTATAATCAAGATTATGAACCAATATACCTCGCACCTGGCCAAGTCGAAAACATCATTGCCAAACGCGACCATGTTTTTGTTTTTTCCTATGACCGGGCGAGTCAAAAAGCGGTTGGTCATATTGTCAAAATATAATTATGTCAAATACAAGGAAACTACCAAACATTAATGAAGTGATGACCATGTCTGAGGCTTTCAAATTT
>PFAP01000004.1:0-3332 GCA_002773615.1 Candidatus Falkowbacteria bacterium CG10_big_fil_rev_8_21_14_0_10_39_11 | reverse complement strand
TGAATATTCAGATCGGTGATCGTTCTTTTGAAGATTTAGATGATGATATTGATTTTCTCAACGATTTACTTACAGTTATTGATTTAATTAATGAGGATCATGAGACCACCAAGGATATGTGGGGGTATGAAAGCTTTGAACGAGACTTCAATGAATTGGATGCTATGAAATATCATCCATTCCTAGGTGGCAAATATTATCGGTTGGAGGATGACTCGAGAATGTGGCTCGTTGATTATCGTGGACAGGAAATCGGCCCACGCTTTGGTTTGATTCATGATGTTTTGGAAATTGACGGCGGGGTGATTATTTATGGCAAGAAAGATTCTACTAACGGGCTCTATTCAGCTGATGGCACTTTACTGCAGGAGGACTTTTCTCCAGACAAGAATAGACGGAATAAATTACACCAGGTCGGTGACCAATATTTTGCTTTTCAGCAAAAAACCGGCACAGGGTTTATGGCCAGACCTTTGAATGAGAAGAGTTTTGAACTCAGAAATATCGCTACTGGCGAGCAAATTGGAGAAAGTTATGATTCTATGCTTAATATTTCTGGGCAAGACCATTGCTTTCGTGCCGGGAATACTGGAGATCGCGACAATGTTTATGTGATTGACTTGAAAACTGGCAAAACAAAAACCATTGCCCTCCCTGGTTATAGGTACTCCCACTTTGTCTCTAATCCCAAAAGGGCCGCAATTTATTTTGTTAACAAAAAAGGATCTGACAGTCTCTTGGTGGATATAGACACAAAAGAGGTTTTGGCTCAAATGCCAACAGCCAGTGAGACGGTGTATCGTCAAGATGAAAGTTTATTGGTCATTCCAAAAGGAGACCACAAACAAGTGTATGATGCTAGTGGAAAGATAATCGCTGAGTTGACCGCCGACCACATTTACGCCATTAGCAAGGGCTTGAATGGTGAAGATCTTTTTGCTGTTGGCTTTGATGAGAATGATGCAAAGGTGGATATAGTGAATGCCAAAGGAAAAGTTATCGATACAGCTAGCAATATAGTTGCCCCCAGTCATTTTTATCAAACTACTTCCGGGTTTATTTTCAAAGAAACCACTTTTTTCAAAGATAAGCATGGCTATAATTTATTTAATGCTACGGGTTATATAGTGACTGACGCATTTGTAAAAGGAGGGCAATTATTCATTTCTTATAATAGTGTTGCCGCAAACAAAGCCTACGGTAAAATACTTTAACTCCAATTATGTCAGACAAAAAATCACAACCAAACGTCGCAGAAATGCTGGCCATGGCCAAAGATTTTAAGTTTGACGACCCGGACAAACAGAGGCAATGCCAGCTGATGCTCAAGCGGTTAAATATTCAGATCGGTGATCGTTCTTTTGAAGATTTAGATGATGATATTGATTTTCTCAATGATTTACTTACAGTTATTGATTTAATTAATGAAAGGTATGAAAAATCAGATTTCTTTGAACCTTTTGATTTGGGTTTGAGTGTATTTGACGGTATCCCAGCAGTTTTTTATCACGGAAAATATTATCGAGTGAAGGATCGGGATGATGGTGAGTTTTTTATCAATTTAAAAGATCAAATAGTTTCTCCATATTTTAAAAATGCCGAAACGATAATCGAGGACAATAACGAGCTTTTTGTTTATGGTCAAAATCACAACGGTGAGCGAGGTGTTTTTGACCAAGAGGGAATGATGGTTGCCCCGAATGATATTTCTGGATTTTATGCATTTTACTGTACCAAGTCGGGAAATGATTTTTATGTCAAAACTTCAAGTTTCGGCTTGGGCATGGAAAACTCCACAAGATTATATACTATAGAATGCTTGACCGACAAAGAAAAAAAATTCGATCGTTATGCAAGTATTAGTGAAGTTAGAGGAGTTAAAAATATTTTAATTGGACACAAAGACGATGACGACATTGGGGTTGATGTTATTGATCTTAATACTGGCAAGACAGTGCCATTTGATTTCGGTCCAGAAAAGTTTCGGTTTACGATGTATAATAATGGAAAATTTTGTTTGGCCTTTTCCCATCAGAAAACTGGAATCCAACTCATTGACCCCCAAACTAAAGAGGTCTTGCTGACAGCCAAACATTATTTTTCCTTTGAATCCGGTGCAGAGACATTTTTGGGAACAGCGCCACCACTCAAGTATTTTGATAATCGGGGTGAGGAAATCAGTCATTTTGGCGACAAAAACGTTCATGCAATTGGCCGTGATTCCAAGGGCCGGTTGATTTTTGTTGCGTCGGTCGAACCATTTTCTGAAGACAATACAGATTTGGAAGTCATTGATGCCAAGGGAAATGTTCTGGCGATTGCTTATGGTTTTGACAATGCGCTTACTGGAATCTATCAAACCAAGGAGGGATATGTATTCAAGGATGGCAATTCTTTTTATGATTCAGAACACAATCTATTATTACAAGTCAGTGGCGAAATAAAAAAAAATGAACAAAGTAATGGTCAACTATTTGTCGCTTCTTATGATTCGTCCACCAAAAAAGCTGAAGGACGATTTATAGAGTTATAATTTATGTCTGACGAAAAAAAACAACAACTAGAACAAATCGTCGCAACGGATTCCAATCACAAATTCGAAGATGCCGATCGGCAAGTCCAGTATGAAAAATTGCTGGCTGGTTTGAATTTGATTGTGGAGAAGAATACTTTTGACCAGATTTGGGAGAATGTGAGTCTTTTAGCAGAGTTTCGGGAAAAGTTGGAGGCGATTATGGCGTTGATACGGGCGGAGAAGATTGAAACGGTTTGGGACAGAGAAAAATGTGTGGAGTGGGCCGAAGAGGCTGGAATTGAAAATCCGGAAAGTTATGTAGCGGATAATTTTGAAATATTTGATGATCATATTGAGATTAAGGGAGATTTGTGGCTTCATAATAGTCAAGTGCGAGAACTGCCAGCTGGACTAACTACAGTTGGTGGGGATTTGGATCTTTATAATAGTCAGATAAAGGTGTTGCCAGCCGGGTTGACGAGTATTGGTGGTCGTTTGTATCTCAAGGATAGCCAAGTGCGAGAACTTCCAGCCGGGTTGACGACGATAGGTGGAGATTTGAACCTTTATAATAGTCAGATAAAGGCGTTGCCAGCCGGGTTGACGAGTATTGGTGGTTATTTAATTCTTGAAAATAGCCAAATTAAAGATATCCCTGATAACTTGGTGATTCAATTAGATGTTTGGGCCAAAGGTTGTCCGCAAAGTTTGATTGATAAATTGAATAAGATGAAAGAAAAAGGCCAAATAAAAGGTGATGTTGACATCACGTAAATAATTATGACAACAGAAAGATTAGACATCCAACAAATGGTGG
>PFAP01000030.1 GCA_002773615.1 Candidatus Falkowbacteria bacterium CG10_big_fil_rev_8_21_14_0_10_39_11 | reverse complement strand
AAAATATAATAAATAATGGTTTATTTATTATATTTTAGCCTCCCAAAGTGTAAACCCCTTTGCTGCAATGTTAACAACAAAAATAATACAGTTAAAATTGTATTACTAAAAAATTAAATTCTATATCTTAATATATCTCCAAAGAATAAACCTGTTCAGCATTTTCCAAGCCCTGCTCTTCATAAAACTCTGCTGCACGAGTTCCAGGTTGATTTTGCACTAATGTATACTCTGCCCCATCATCAAAAGCACACTTCATTGCAGCCTGCCACAATTTAGCCCCCATTCCCTTACCTCGCCAAGGGGCTCTAAGACCAAAATATGGCGGCAAAAGAAACTTACGATCATTACTATCAGACAAAATATCCAAAGGACCAATTGCACCAATAACTGCCCCATCACTAATAATGCATAATATTTTAGATAAATGCTTTTTCTTCTTTAAGTATTCATGCCACAAAAATCCAAAGCCATCTAGATCAACATCTTGCCCCATTAACTCAAAAGTATTTTGAACTGCCAAAGGTAATTCAATATATGGGTGAATTAAATCAAACTGATGCTCACCAACAAAACCATTGTCTAGTTTCTGAATATAAATGTTGTGGCAAACCCAGCTCTTGTCAACTTCAGGTTTATTAAAAACAAATAATTGGAATTTCTTATAATTACCCCCTTGATTCAATTGTTCACTTAACTCAATTATTTTTTTATAAATTAATTGATTCAATGGCTTATTTGAATAATAAAATATCTTCAATTTATTTTTATTCATTACGGGAACTAAAATAAAATCATCAGCAAAATAAATTTTATCAACTAAAATTTTCTCTTGCGGGCTGGAATACCAACGCTTATTTTTATCATATGATAAAAATACATCAAATTTATAATTTACAATTAAATCATGTAGCACGACCTCTTTTCCT
Source organism: Candidatus Falkowbacteria bacterium CG10_big_fil_rev_8_21_14_0_10_39_11 (assembly GCA_002773615.1). Classification (GTDB taxonomy): domain Bacteria; phylum Patescibacteriota; class Patescibacteriia; order UBA11705; family UBA11705; genus UBA11705. The sequence continues at coordinate 3,617 of PFAP01000030.1, read as the reverse complement.
TCAGGCATAAAAACTGGTCCTAAAACTGGCAAATAAAAAACCGGATCAGTAATAAACGAACTCCAGTTTGTTATAATTTTATTTATTTCTCCCATATAAAAAGGTCCATATATTCAATATAGACCTAAAATTGTAAACTGCTACTTTTTATGAGCTATGGGGATTATCATCTCCACCAGCACATGAACACATCAGTTCTAATTCCATTTCATCCAAGTCAACCCACTCAAAAAGCTCGCTCTTTCCCTTTTCCATACCTCACCTCTCCTTCAATGACGAAATTTGTGCCCTTTCAAGCACACGGTTTTTGGAACCTCACTAGTATTATAATAACAAATATAGAAATTCATGCAATACTTATAATTTTAAATATAATATGTTAAACGTAAGTACTAAAATGTCAAAAAACATATTTACTTTCAAGCTTAACATAAATAAATCACATGTCAATCAAACAAATCACTATTTTTAGTTCCCAGTCAATTTTACGCCTAAACTAGCCAAACATTACTCATACGCATTGACTTTTTTCAAAAACTATGCTACGCTTATAAACTATGCTACGCTTATAATGTAAGAAGGTTCGCGGAAATGCAACAAACCCCGCATAGCGGGACAAACTGGGAGGTATTCATGAACACGCGCACCAAGCTCTTTTCACTTCTCGTTGCTCTTGCTCTCGTTCTCTTCGCTTTCGGCTGTGGGCCGGAAGGTGAGGATGTCGAGCCTGGGCCTGACTCAGTCACCTCAACCGACACGAGCAATCCGGGCAACGACACTGTCGCTCCCCCGGATGACGTAGTCGCACCACCCGGAGATGCCGACACGCCGGATCCCGACGTCGTCGACCCCCCGACCTGCCCTGACGGCCAGACCGAGCTCACGCTCGACGACGCCACCGAGTGTGTGACGACCAAGTTCGCCGACGCAGTGGACTACCTCGAAGGTCTCGAGCTGACCCAGACCGAGCCCAACACCGAAGCCGTCACCATTACGCTGGGATTTCATCACGTCAGTGACTTCGATGTCGCCATGATCCAGTGCGAAGGCTTTTCCAAGTTCTTCGTGAGAGGACTCAACGGCGTCGTTAGAATTGCTTGCATCGATGAAAGTCTGTCACTTTCCATGTGCGAGGTTGACACTGGACCCTGTGCTGGTGGAACCCTCACTGGCCAAATCACCTACAGCAAGTCGTCCACCCCCGAAGTCGTACTTCGTACAGACTACTGTGGTGACGGTTGGTGTGACAACTTCGTCTATGAGTCTGGTGTAATCGAGTAAGTAACTCTTTCCTCTTTACCGTGATCCAACCATCACGGTTTTTTTATATTACCTGCCTGCCGAAGCTCGTGCAACAAGAGCGCAGGCAGGCAGGCAAATCCACAAATAATTACAAATACTTCTCTTGGCTAAACAAAAATTCAAATAAAAAAAGCGGGAATCACTCCCACCCTTTGTATTCTCGTAATTTAGAAAACCTAAAAATCGTTCCCCCAATTAATACTTTCCAGTGTTTATAAATAGCTCTAAATTTTAAATACTTGAATGTCTATTAACATACGCCTCTTTTTCATCGTGAGTCAAACTCTCTGTTTTATCTGATAATTTCAAGTGAGTCACTTCATGTTTTATTACCCGTTCCAAACCACCGGTTTTATCTATCTCCCAAGGACAAATAAATATTTTATCAGGCGGAGTATAAGCCCCCCAAGTACCGGCATGAATCCAATAACACGTAATATTCATATCGACCTGAAAATCAGTTTTTGGTTTTTTTATCCATAAAAAAATCATTCTAAAAACATTGGGGTAAAAAATTATTAACTTTTTGCTTTTTAACCATTTTAAATTTTTTATCGTTCTATAACTCCACCGGAAATCTTCCACAAAGCTGTATTTATAAGTAATCATATAAATTAATCCTATTTAATAATTATATAACAAAAAAAAAGAAGACGCAAGTTAACGTCTTCATATTTCAATCACCACCAATTACTTACACACGCAGTCACATTGACAAACACATTTACACGGGCATTGCCCCTGACAGAATTGAATATTCCTAGGCACAATACCCATCGCGACCGGAGCTACCTTTTGGGTTCCCTTGTGGTTGGAAACCAGTAAAGCGATCAATCGAGTCATCTCAACCCTCCTATCTCCCGGTTGGTTATGGGTTGCTTGTCTCAAGGCCGCGAATCCGGCCTTATCTGATGAAAAGTGCCGGATCAAAATTCAGCCATTCGAGAAAACATCCTCCGCCACACTTATCCCAATCAGAGCAACTCTCACATTTTTCTGACGGATACCGTCTGGTAACATTTCTAAAAGCCTCAAGATCATCACCGGACCAAAATCGACGAAACGATTCTGCGTCGGAAAAGTCCACACCGAACTTTCCTAAAGGATGTGATGGGAAATGATTACACGGTAGCAAGTTTCCACCTTGATCAAAAATAACGCCTGAACCAGATTGAATATGACAACAAGTCATTATTGCATTTGAAGTTATCATTTCATTCCGAAGGTCTTCAGGGAACAAACAAAGTGGAACCGATATCCTCATGTTAAATCGACTATTTCTTCTTTTCATGAAACTGTATATTTCTGAACACGACTGAGCAAGCTGTCGAGGATCCTGAATCCCCTCCGCAGAAATACTGTCACCAACAATTACAGGCGTTCCCATATCAAAAGTAATTGCGGAAATACCAGCATTATCGAGATTCACCAAGAGCTCTTCAATTCTTGGGATAAGATCAGAAACTATAGTTATTGAGATCGTTGGTTCAATGCCCAACTTTTGCAGATTATCATAACCAGCAATTACATCATCATAACAATCTACTTTGGTTAATTCTTTATATTGATCCGCATCCGCCCCCTTGAGCGAAATCGCGATATGTTTTATCCCAGATGAAACTATTTGTTCAGCATAATCATAATCAACGAACCTTTTACCGTTTGTAACAAGAAAAGGTGTGATTTTGCAATCTTGTAGGAGCTTGATCACCTCTACCAAATGAGGATAAATAGTTGGCTCTCCACCAATTAAAACCGTTTCTCGAACCCCCAATTCCATTAAAAAAACCACTAACTTTCGAGCTAAATCAAGGGACATGTCATCAGTGCTAAATTTCGTATCTCTCGCATAACACCAGCCACAGCGAAAATTACACTTGCGATTTACTGTCAACCACGCCCCCATATGCCCAAGACTCATGACTGAGCCTCCTTTCCTAGGTTACCCCAGACACATAGAAAGGTTTTTACTTATCAAAGGACCTTACAATTTCACATTAACACAATTAGAATTATTGTCAACGTTCGTTCCAAACGAATTTCACCCACCGACCCAAACTCACGAGCGAAATTCTAGATAAATCAAAAAACAGGGACAATCAGCCCCTGTTTTTTATTACCTCACTCAACATTTCAATCACTCCGGCAATATTGGACAAGACTTCTCTGTTGGTAAATCTAACAACCCGCAAGCCAAGGCTTTCCAAATAATTCGTCCGTTCCTGATCATAAAACATATTTTCCGGCAAAAAATGATGCCCGCCATCGACTTCAATCACCAGCTTCGCCGCCGGACAATAAAAATCGACGATGTA
>PFAP01000009.1:33403-34166 GCA_002773615.1 Candidatus Falkowbacteria bacterium CG10_big_fil_rev_8_21_14_0_10_39_11 | reverse complement strand
AACATCGCCAAAACCCCCGTCGCCACCGGCGCCGGGTTTTCAAACAAAGAATGAATGTATGGCACTCGGAATGATGACTCTGGATGTTTGGTGGTGGTAACTTCAGAACATCCGGTCGCACCACAAACAATCGTATCTTCACCGAGTGCATTCACCGCCATCATCAACGCCACAATCATCCCACAACCCGCGCAGGCTGTATGATTGACGGCCACTAAACTACTATGTTTTTGTTTATTTTTTTTCATAATTATCTACATTGTTTTATCGGGAGTGGTAATGCCGGAACAAATTGACAACTCTTGCCAGAAGGACAATCATTATCCCCGTTACAATTACAAATTTTCTTCCCGAGTTCAGGATCACGCCTACAAACTTGAGAAACACATTGATTATCTTCTTCACAGATCTCACCATATGGCCGCAACTCGACACAAAGCCCACCTAAAGTTGAATCCTGCACGCATCGCTGATTGGCTGGACATTGTTCGTCATCATCACAACGACAAGTACCATCCACACAATTGTCAGTCAAACACTCCCAACTTTCCGTACAAGACTCGCCAATTTCATTTCCGGGAATACAAATATTTTGCATACCAGATTGTTCTTTACATACCCAGCCTTCATCACAACTACCATCACCTTCATTGCATTCACAAACTCCAACGGCAGTATAACAATCATTACTTATACATTCATCATCACTAGTACAAGCACCTCCGGCCGTTTTTTTACTTGTATTTGAACAAATTCCCCAAAC
>PFAP01000009.1:12516-33365 GCA_002773615.1 Candidatus Falkowbacteria bacterium CG10_big_fil_rev_8_21_14_0_10_39_11 | reverse complement strand
ATCACAACCGTACCATCAGCTTCACCATGTTCACCCGCCACACAATTTTTACTGTTACAATCAGAATCTTTAGAACAAGTATCACCTACAACCTTGGTTGCCTTTCCAACATAGCAATTATCATCACTGTATCGATGTCCCTGATCATCAACCACATCCACCATTGGCTTATCACCACAAAAAAACTTTCCCGTATCTATATCAATATTGACAGTTTGCTTGGTTGCTCCCAAAAAATCTGATTTATTAATCAAATTACACCCCTCTGTGATCACCAATCGACCATTACCACCACAACTATAAGTACAACAAATAGAACCATCAATACCAATCGGATTACCTGATCGATCTACGGCGTAATTGTCATCAATTGTTGCCAATGCCGTTGGGTCATTGACTTCAATCCCCAAATAATATGTTTCCGCATCAAACTTGGCGCTACTGGACCACTCTGGTGCTATATCTGCTTGCCCAATTGAATAATTTGACTTTTCAGAATAAAATCTGGCCAATCCCATTCTTGGATCAATCGAACCAATCTTATTTGCATACAATCGAACATAATCCAAATAGGCGCTGGCATAAGATTCAATAATATCACCGTATACATAAGCAAAAACACAGTCATACTTACCATTGTTTAAATCACAAGCTTCTGTCGTCAATTTACACTTATTAGAAATACAGGTTGTCTGCAACACATTTACTTGAACCCCACGCTGCACTGCTTGTGCATTATAATCTATATCATACACATCACCGCATTCAGCTGAAGCGGCATCATAGCCCTTGACCGTAAACCGAGCCGGATCCAAGTTTTCACAAAATTTTGATTTCCCAACAATGATTTCTTGCCGTTTTACCACCTCCACCTCTATTGACGGCAGCTTGGTCAACTCTGGATTGACCTGATACAAAATCAGGTATGACCCAAATAATATAATCAACCCAAATAGCGATGAGGTAATATATCCCTTGGCTTTAGAGACATTCCCCGGATTAGCCCCAGCCGTCAAATACAGCATTCCGCCAATAATAATCATCAACACCGCAAACATCGCTCCCAATCTCAAACCATAATAATATATCGCACTGACATACTGAGCAATCCACGGTATATGAGTACAATCATTCTCTGGATTATCAGTACATGGAGCCACAATTGGCGAATCCAGTTTGGTCAACTTACCGATCGGCACATTGAGTGTCAAATCTCGAATATCCGCTGCCAATACAATCGCCACATCGACCGAAGCAAATAAAATAAAGACAGCTATGATTAAGATTAGAATTTTATTTTTATTTTTCATACGAAATTAGCGGTAAATTTTTTGTAATTTTTATTTTTGGCGTTTATGGCTCAACATTTTTGTAAAAATTTTCTCGATTTCTGCTTTTGTAATGTCACGTCCACCCAATCCCATTGAATATGAATCAACTTGAATTGGACTTTTACCAAAAAGCGCGGCTTTTACTTCCAAATCCAAACCGCCAGTACTACCAAATGCAATATCTTTTTCCACCACCGCCGCCCATTTAACTTTTTTCATCACACTTATCAATTCTTTTTGAGGAAATGGTCTAAACATTACCACGTTGACCACGCCAACTTTCTTTTTTTGTTTATTCAAATCATCCACGACATCTTTAACCGTACCCACCAGTGAACCAAAGGTAAGTATTACGGCCTCTGGATTATTAACTCCGTAATATTCGATCGGCTGATATTCTCGATTAAATATTTTTTTGAACTTTTTATTTTCTGCTATCAACAAATCTGTTGCCAACAGGAGATCATGTTGCAAATCCTCTCTAAATTCCTGATAATACTCCGGAGTGGCGAACGCACCCAACGTTACTGGATTTTTTACATCTAAAATAGTTCCGTTTGACGGTTTATATTTTGGCAAAAAAGTTTTCACTTGACTTTTTGTCGGCAAATCTATCGGCTCAACCGTATGTGTCAAAACAAAGCCATCCATATTAACTACAGCTGGCACGCGCAATTTTTCCGCCATTTTATAAGCCAAAACATGCAAATCAACTGCCGCTTGATTATCTTCCGCAAACAGCATAATCCACCCAGCATCTCTCATCGACATCGCATCCTGCTGATCATTCCAAATATTGATCGGCGCTGACACCGCGCGATTAGCAAGCGTCATTACCACAGGCAACCTGAGCCCAGCCGTAGCATAAATCACCTCCATCATTAGAAGCAATCCCTGAGAGCTAGTCGCAGTATATGTTCGTCCTCCCGCGGCTGAAGCGCCCTGAACAATAGAAGCGGCAGCAAATTCACTATCAGCTCTAATAAATTCAAAATCTACCTGACCGGAATTTTTTAGCCAAGCTAAATCTTCAATAATGTGTGTTTGAGGGGTTATAGGATAAGAAGACACGACATCCGGTTCACAACTGGCAATCACAGTGGCCACCGCCTCAGATCCTTCAATACATTTTTTCATAATTTTTTGTGGTTTGTCACCCTGAGGCTCTCGCCTGTCCGCCGAAACTCTTGTGAAGGCGGGAAGGGTCTCATTTACCCCGCCACTTCAGCATGACACAAAAATTTAATTTAATTCCTTCTCTAAAACTTTTAACAACTTTAAATTCTTCTTCATCAACTCAGGTCGATCATGAAAAACTTCTCTTACCGCCTTGATTACATTTTCGAGCCGAATCAAACCAGTTTGTTGTGCAAACAAATAAATCATAGCTGTATTAACAATATCTCGTCCCAAATATTTCTTTACCAGTGAAGACATGTCCTGTGAAATCACCGTAATATTTTTTTTCTTTTGTTTAAAATCAAGCGCATTCACAAAAACCAAACCATTCTTTTTCAATCCCTTGTAAACATCAACGACATCAAACAAATGATGATCAAACACAATCAAATAATCCGGCTCATAAATATGAGATCGTAATCTGATCGGCTTCTTATCAATCCGAACATAAGACTCTACCGGCGCACCACGTCTCTCCACACCAAAAGAAGGGAAAGCTTGTACTTCGCTTCCCTCATAAAAAGCTGCCTTGGCCAGCATTTCTGCCGCCATCACCGCTCCCTGCCCCCCTTTTCCATGTATTCTTATTTCAATCATAATTTATCATGTAACAATTACTCTTTATTCGTGCAAACACGCCACAGCGCGTTCCATACCATTTTCTAATTCCTATTTACTACTGCGTCCGTCGTAGCTTCATGCATAGACGGATTCGCTATTTACCAATTCACAAATTTCCTAATTAACTTTTTCACTATTAATCAATTGCCCAATAATATCATCCCAAACTTCAAGTGGCACTGAACCACTAATTTTATAACCATTAATGATAAAAGTTGGCGTTCCCTTGGCTTCAATCAAGTCTGCCTTGGCCAAATCATCACTTATCTTCAAAAAAACACCATCATTATCCATGCATCGCCTAAAAACATCTTCATCCAAACCAATTTGAGCTGCCACTTCATAAATGTTATCAATCGCCATCATTTCTTCTTGATTAGAAAAAACTCGATCATGATATGACCAAAATTTCCCTTGAAAATTAGCGCATTCACCACCTTGTGCCAAATCAACTGACAACAAATCCAAAATAGGCAAATTTTTCCAAACAATTTTTATATCCTCCGGATACTTGGTGGCCAACTCTCTCATTACAGTATAACTTTTTTGACATTGCGGACATAAAAAATCTCCAAATTCTACAATTGTAACTTTGGCTCGACTTTCACCCAACACCGGATCTCCTCGATCCACAATTTGCGATATATCATAAGGCGGTTCAGCCGAAGCAGCATTGACAAACCGGGGATCAAACTCATTTTTCTGGACTTTACTCACCACCGAAATCACAACATAGGCAAACCACGTCAGTGAAGCCAAACCAAAAATCAGACCGACAATCAAGACCTTCCCCCACCATTTTTTGTACCATTTTATTATTTCGATTTTATTTTCATTTTCTGTCTTTTCAGACAAAAAATCCGTTTTATATTCCATTGAATCAAATCTAAAGACTTAATATTGTTATTATATCACAGATTTCTCAATTTGACCGAATTATCACCAGACAATTGACATCAACCAGACTCTATGATAAACTAAAACAATCTTAATTTCACCTTGACAGATCATGTTGATATTGATATGCTTGATTTAGTCAAACAACAATCTATGAATACAATCATTACTATTGCTCAAATTATTTCCGCGGTTGGTCTTATCGTGGTAATTCTACTTCAAAACAATGGATCCAGCCTTGGCGGAGTCTTTGGTGGCTCTGGAGCTGTATTCAGAACAAAAAGAGGCATTGAAAAAACGCTATTCACTCTTTCAATCGTCTTCTCAATTTTATTTATTGGTTTATCTTTAGCTAATATCTTAGTCTAAACAACAACTACAAAACTTTGTGCATTACTTCAAAAACCTTTGGTTTTTAATCCGAGCAAAACGAAAACCAAAGCTAACCGATACGAAAACGCAAAAAAAAATGGATCTCAAAAACGAGTTGAATCAAAAACTCGTAGCCTCTGTTGTATCAAAAAAATATCCTGATCTAAAACAGATCAAATATATTGGGAAGCTTCTAAACCCAAGAGAAAAATTTTTAATCAAGATTTTCTCTGGTATTATTATATTAAGCCTTCTTTTTATTGTTATCAACTCCTACCTCAACTTTTCTACCATGACTCCAGATTATGGTGGAGAATATACAGAAGGCTTGGTCGGATCACCTCAATATATCAACCCGATTCTAGCTCAAACCAACGATGTTGACATTGATATTTCCTCTTTAATATACAACGGTCTGATCACTTATGATCCCAACAATGGTCTTGTTGCCGATCTAGCTGAAAGCTACTCAATTAGTGAAGATCAAAAGATATATACATTTGTTCTACGAGATGATATATCTTGGCACGATGGTCACAAATTAACCGCTGATGACATTTTATTTACATTTGAACGAATCAAAGACCCTAATTCAAGAAGTCCACTTTATTTTAATTTCAAAGGCACCACTCTAGAGAAAATCGATGATACGACCATTCGCTTTATTCTCGAAGAGCCTTTTTCTCCATTTCTTGAAAGTTTAACCACCGGAATACTACCGGAGCACATCTGGAAAAATGTTCCTATTCAAAACACCAACTTAACCGATCTGAATCTTAAACCGATTGGTACTGGACCTTATAAATTTGATTCACTAATCAAAGACAACCGAACTGGAGAAATCAAAAGTTACGCCTTGATAAACAATAAAGATTACTTCAAGGGCCGACCATACATCAAAAAAATTACCTTCAAATTTTACCCTTCTTTTGATCAAGCAATCGAGGCTTTGAATAATAAAAATGTTCAAGCCATTAGCTTTTTGCCAACTGAAAAACAAGACCGCATCATCAACAATCGTTCATTGAACTTCTATACTTTGAATCTACCCCAATACACAGCCCTATTCATCAATCAAAACAAAAACGCTCTCTTAAAAGACACTACTTTGAGAAAAATTTTAGCTCATGGAATAAACAAAGATGCCATTGTCACCGATATATTGCAAAATAAAGCAAAAAAAATTGACAGTCCAATATTACATGGCCAAATCAGCAACACCAATGAATATCCAAAATACCCATTTGATCTGGACCACGCCAAGGCTGAACTGGAAAAACTAAACTGGAAACTCTCATCATATGAGCAGACTGAATCTAAAGAAGTTTATCCATTTCAAGTTAGAAAGAAAAACGATACTTACCTTGAACTAACTCTAACCACAGTCAATCAACCAGAAAATGTCAAAATCGCCGAACTTATCCAAAAGGACTGGCAATTGTTAGGCATCAAAACCAATCTTCAATTCGTTGAACCGGACAATATCCAAAAAGACACCTTAAAAAATCGCAATTATGAGATTTTACTGTATGGTGAAATCATTGGCTATGACCCCGACCCATATCCTTTCTGGCACTCTTCACAAAGCAATCATCCGGGTTTAAATTTGTCACTGTTTTCAAACAACAAAGCTGATGAACTTTTAGAACAGGCTAGAAAAACCACAAAACCTGAAGAACGTGCAGAAAAATATATTGAATTCCAAAAAATCTTAGCCGAAGAGGTGCCCGCCATTTTCCTATTCAACCCAACTTATACTTACCCTCAAACACGAAAAATTCGAGGGTTCAACAACTATACTATTATTCTTCCGGCCAATCGTTTGGCCAATATTCATGAATGGTTCATAAAAACTGATCGTGAATTCAAATAAACTAGTTCTATTATCTTATTATTAATTAAAATCAAATAGCTTTAATGTAATTATCTCTATAATTACATTATTTATGCTTTTACAAAAACTAAATATCCTCTTATGATGAAAAGAAAATTAAGTACAAGACGCGCCAATCCTGGTGCCTCATCAAACAACGTTCCAAGCTATCCACCAAGAATTACGCCAGAAGCATCAAAACACACAAATTCTAATGGCAGACCAACCACTGGAACTACGCCTCATTCAAGAAGCACTGCGCCTCATTCAAGAAACGCCGCACCTCACTCAAGAAGCACTGCGCCTCATTCAAGAAGCACTGCACCCCATTCAAGAAGCGCCACCCCATACTACAAAAGAAATAAACCCACATCATCGAACAATCACAGCACCACCAATTCTCAAAGTTCACCCAAAACCATCTTTAGTCGTGATCCAAAACTAAAAATCATTGGTTTAGGTGGTCTCGAAGAAGTTGGCCGAAACATGACTCTTCTTGAATATGATAATGACATCATTATCATTGATATGGGACTAATGTTCCCAGAGGAAGACATGCCGGGTGTAGATTATATTATTCCTGACATTAGTTATCTCAAAGGAAAAGAAAAAAATGTTAAAGGCGTAATCATTACTCATGGTCACTATGACCATATTGGAGCCATTTCACATTTGATTCCGGAGCTTGGATTTCCAACTCTTTACATGTCACCATTGACCGCTGGTTTGGTAAAAAAACGCCACGAGGAATACAAAATACGCGAGCTTGACATTGTTATAGTAGATCCTGAAAAAGATAAGGTTCAACTAGGAAATTTTTTAGTTGAATTCTTTCGAGTCAATCACAACATTCCAGACAGTTTTGGTGTTGTAGTTCGTACTCCACTTGGGACAATTGTTCACACTGGAGATTTCAAAATAGACTTTTCTCCTCTCCACGACAAACCGGCCGACCTGAATCGTTTTGCCGAAATCGGCCGCAGCGGTGTCCTGGCTTTACTTTCTGATAGTACTAATGCTGGTAATCCTGGGTTTCAAATATCAGAGCATGTAGTTGAAAAAGAACTAGAAAAGATCTTCATAGACGCCCCGGGCATGATTGTAACCGGAACATTTGCCTCACTTCTAAACCGTGTTCAACAATGTATCTCATTAGCTGAAAAATTTGGCCGAAAAGTGTATCTTGATGGTCGTAGCATGATCAGCAATGTTGAGATTGCTCACGAGCTGGGTTATATCAAATACAACAAAGATACCTTAATCGATGGCGAAGACATCAAAAAACTTCCCCGCAACAAAGTCCTCATGATCGGTACTGGAGCCCAAGGAGAAAAAAACGCCGTCCTCAAACGAATCGCCAACAAAGACCATAAATTCGTTTCAATTGAAAAAGGAGATAGTATTATTTTTTCTTCATCTGTAATTCCCGGTAATGAAAGATCAATTCAAAGTCTCAAAGATACTTTTTATCGTCAAGGAGCCAATGTATTCCATTACAAAATGATGGACGTTCATGCCGGTGGACATGCGCAACAAGAAGACCTGAAACTAACCATCAGATTATTCAAACCAAAATACTTCATGCCTATTGAAGCCAATTACTTTCTTCGAGTCATCCACGCTGATGTCGCAAAAACCGTTGATATCCCAGAAAGCAATATTCTAATACCAGACAACGCTCAAATTACTGAGTTTTATCGTCAAGATCGTGAAGTAAAAGCTGAAGTAACCAAAACCAGAGTTCCCTTTGACTATGTCATGGTTGATGGTCTCGGCGTCGGTGACGTATCAAACATTGTTTTACGTGATCGTCAATTATTGGCTGATGATGGTATGTTCGTCGTAATCACTACCGTCGAAACCAAAACCGGCAAACTGGTTGGTAGTCCTGATATAATCTCTCGTGGATTTGTTTATATGAAAGAAAGCAAAACACTGATTGATGAAGCTAGACAAAAAATCCGTAACATTTGTAAAGCCAAAGCCAAAAATCCGGATTATAACGCTGATGCCAATGAAATTAAAAATGAAATCCGCGACCAAATTGGTAAATTCCTCTTTACGAAAACCAAACGTCGCCCAATGGTTCTACCAGTTGTCATCGAAGTCTAAGATTGGTACAATTGACATATAACATCCTGCGTGTTAAAATATCTCATTATGTATACAAAAATCATCAAAGACCAATTACTTAAAATGTTAAATGGCCCCAAAATTGTTCCTGCGGGACTTTTTGAAATTTCTGAATATTTTAGACACAATGAACCAATCTACTTTGATCACAAAAAAGAAGGCGATATTATAATTGCTCAAAGTACTAATTTTCGTTTTGGCTCAATCATCACCTCAGGGAAAAACCCAAAAGAGTTAGATAAAAATATCAAAGATGCTATTCTTACCTCATTTGAAATTCCATCATCGTATTCAAAAGAAACGAAGATTATCAATACTGAAGAAAAACAAAACGAGTATGCCCTCGCTTAGTGATCTTCCTGGAAATATAAAAACAAAACATATTATCAAGGCACTACAACGCCTTGGTTTTATTATCAACAAAAAAGGTGGTAAAGGCAGCCATATTAAAATTACTTGGCCAGCCACTCAAAAATCATTAACAATCCCCAAAGATTGCAATAAAAATGTTCAACTTTATATAATCAAAGAAGCTATTGAATATTCTCACTTAAGTTGGGAAGATATAAAAAAAGAGTTCTAATCCCTTTAATAAAATTGTCATCCTACCTTCGGCTCTGAGGCCTGTGACCTCAAGGCTCAGACTCGAAGAGAGCATGTCGAAAGACGGCATTTTTTTATACAAAAAAACATACTGCTTTCCAGTATGTTAAAAATACTCACACTTGCCTTGATACTCACCATCTGTTTCACAATACATACCCGGTGGACAATTTTCATCTCGGGAACATTTCTGATTGGGATAACACTGCCCCCGACTCTTGTCACAATACATGTGATATACCGCTCTTGGGCAATCACGATTTTCAATGCAAGTTTGTTTCCAACTATCAACACGGTAACAAAGCCGGTCAGTGGCACAATACATATCATCCATACAATCATTGTCTTCATAACACCCGGCCGGATCTGAATGATATGTTTCGTATGGATAACAATGACCATCATTGTCACAAAAATAATCTCGCGGACAATTTTGATCTCGCAAACATTTATACGGCACATAGCACTGACCATATTCTCGATCACACTTCATCTTAGCCGGACAATCATTATTGTCTCGACAGTTATCAAAACATCCCCAGATACCAGAAACCATCAAAACAAGTACCAAACTAAGCAGAGTTCTCATTTTGTCCTCCTCGGGTTGAGTTCAACAACTCATTATACTTGGAAACATTAACTTTGTCAATTTCTAGCCAAATTTATCGCTAATTCTATTGACAATCAAGCAAAAATTTGCTATAATACCCACATGCTTCAAATGAGCAGCGTTGTCGCCCCCCACTTTCTCAAATCTTATGTACTACGTCTACATTCTAAAAAGCAAAAAAGATCATAAATTATACATTGGATACACCCATGATCTTAAAAGACGTTTGAGGAACACAACCTAGGACATAATCAATCCACAAAGCACCTGAGACCATTTAAATTAATTTACTCTGAAACTTTTTGCTCAAAACAAGATGCGATAAAAAGAGAATCAAATCTAAAGCAATTCAAAAACAGCTACAGTAAATTAAAGGATCGACTACAAAACAGTTTAAATGAGATTTGAGAAAGTGGGGGGAGGAAAGTCCGAACACTCCCCCCCACTACTTTTGTTAAAATTAGTTTTTGCCAAAAGTAGTGGGGGGAGCATGGTAGCGGGTAACACCCGTCGGTTGGCTAAATTATTTTATGTTAACTAGAGGTGCGAGCAGAGACGCCAGTTTGAGAAATCAAATTGGATCCCCTCGGGGATAGTCCCTTTAGAAATATTGGGAGTGAAACGGCTAAATCCTTACCTGAGTGCAAGAGCAAATTTGGTAGCTCGCTTGATCCTGTCAGCAATGGCAGGGCTAGATAGATGACAACTAAAACAGAATTCGGCTTACTCGCTTGTTTGGAGCAAAAGAAAAAATACGGTTTATCCGTATTTTTTCTTTTTTACTATTTCATCATTCCTTACCAGGTTTACCATTGACAAAATACACAAAATAGTCTACTCTAACATGTAACCTAAAACACACATAGAAGAAAACATGGAAAATTTTACCCGGCACCTTTTGAGAATCAAAGCCTCCAGGCTTTGGCTAATGGACTGAATTGATGGCTGGAGACCTTGCAAACATGTCTCAGTTGCCTCTCTTTTGCTTGATCTTGAATTCAGCAAAAAAGACAGACTGCCCATCTTAGAAAAACGTTTTGGTGAAGTAGAAATTGTCGAAGTCACCACCGAAGTGCAACAAACCATTGATAAAGAACAAGCTGAAATCAATCCCAAACTATTATATAAAGATGTACCATTCCATCTCAGCTGGCCATAAATAAAAGAAGACGAAACCGCCTTCTTTTTTCTTTATTTAAATCTCCGTTTCATCACTACTATAATATTCTTGATCTGAATTTCGCTTTCGTTTCTTAAAACCTCTTTCTGCGCGTCTTTGTTTCGCTTGAGATCTCAATTTTTTTCTTTTATCCATCTTTTCTTCATCCAAACTTTCTGCCGTTGTCGTTCTTTCTGAACGAACCGATTCCTGAACATCATCTCCCGAAGTATCCAACTCTACCTGTCTCCGACCAGTATCTTTTTCATATTTTCCAACACCGACATCAGACAATTCATCATCTCGTTTGACCTCTCGATGCATTCTCTGAATATTTGGTCCCTTTTGTCCTGCATATCCAGATTCACCATCTGGTGGAGGCG
This sequence comes from Candidatus Falkowbacteria bacterium CG10_big_fil_rev_8_21_14_0_10_39_11, assembly GCA_002773615.1. GTDB lineage: Bacteria > Patescibacteriota > Patescibacteriia > UBA11705 > UBA11705 > UBA11705. Next base: position 22,204 of record PFAP01000009.1, on the reverse strand, counting down.
GTGGCGGAGTCACCTTACAATACTGCATACATTGCTCATAAGTAGAGTACTCACCACTTGGACCTGGAATACATTTTCCATTCACACAACTATATTTGATATTCTCTCCAGGCGGTAATGGTGGCGGCGGTGGCGGTGGAATTTCACAATTTTGCTTACACTCTTCTAGTGTCTTAAAATTTCCTTTAACATCAAGCAAACATTGCCCACTCACACAACTATATTTTATCTTTTCTCCCGGTGGTAAGACATCATCATTCTCCGGATCATACATTTGAACAACATAATTATCTTCAAATATTGGCTGTACATACCTTCTCTCCTCAGCCACTAACTCTACTAGACGACTTTGTTTAGTATTCGTATCCTCAATATCAACATTTACATTAACTTCTGTTTTTGGCTCCGGTGTTTCCGGCAGTGTAGATTTCCCTTCATGCTTTGAAATATTCACTTTTAAGGTGTATGAAATTGTTGGCACTCGATTATTCCCGACATAAAGATCCAACTGTTGTTTTTGTTCTTGAGTCAACTTACCAGGTGTTTTATTATAAACCTTGATCAACTTATAAACATCATCCACACTACCTACATTCAACAATTTGACCAATCGTCTTTCAGCTTCATCTTGCTTGATATTTTCCATACCACCAGTCCCATCTGGCACTCGAATTCTTTCACCTACCGACCTAAATTTCAAATTACTGGTATCAAACCCTCGCTCTTCCATGGCTTTTTTTATCTTCGGTCCCATCTCTGCCTCCATACTATCACACAAGGATTTATTCCTTACTTCATCACCATCAAAACTGGCTGTAAACTCTACCAATTGTTCACCTGCGAAATCCACAGCCATTGGTGACACATCAAACTTTTTGGCCATAGCAATCATCTGATCAACAATATTATCAAGTAAACGATTTACTTCCTGTTCCGCAAATTGTTCTTTGTCAGCCGTGTAATGTTGAGCGTACTCTCTTTTTGACTGCAAAGCCTGTTTTCCCATTTCGACTTCTGAACTTGGTGCTTCTCCCACCACCACAATCGCTGGCATTTCTACTGTATCATTTTGCTGAACCACTTTTACTTCTGCCGCTGTCACTCGTAAATCTACAGCTGGAGTTGCGTGACCAATGGCTCTCACTCCCATGGTGGCAGCCAAAAAAGCCAAAGCCCCTCTCGCAGCCGGCCCACCAAAATCCATAAATACATCCGCCTCTTCCTGACTGGTAATATTTTCTTTCACTCCGACATTCAACAGTTTCCAATATTTTGCTGCCTCGGCCATCAATTCTGCCTTACTCATTTCGCTCATTCCCATGGCTTCATTTTCAATTTCTATTGTTTTCAATTGTATAGCTCTCTCAAATGGCGCTACCAATTCAACCGTTGGATCCAACCATTCAAAATATTTTTTCGCCATTTCCGCTGCTTCCACGTCAGTAATTTCCCCTGTTTTTTGTTTTTCAATCAAATCATTTAACTTACCCTTCACATCTTTTTCAAATACTGCCGTCAATTCTTTTGAATTTTTAACATGACTAAGTTCTTGACGACTCTCCACCATCGCATCTCTCTCAGAAATTTCACCCGAGAGTCTTTTGTTCATTATTTCCCAGAGAGTTTCTTTGATGCTATCATCAATATCCGCTCTAAGTTGTTTTTTCCGTTCCGCTTCTTGAGGATTTTCAACCTCTCTTTTTTTGTTTCAGCAATACTCTTTTTCACGGCTCGATTTAAACGAAGATTATCAAATACACTCATATTAGATTTCTTTTATTTTTGACCGGACATCTTTGAATTTTTTCTTTTTACCACCATGTTCCTTTCCAAACAAACTCATTTTCTGTGCCGCTTGTTTCAAAAGCGCTGTGGCAAATTTAATGTCACGCAAAGCCATGGCAACCATCTTTTTCTCCGCAGGTTGCAATGGCGGCAATTTGATAAATGGAGGCATATTATTTCAATTCCATATTACTTATTACACGTTACAAATCCCTTTTATAAAATTATACCACATCCTTTATTTATTCCGTAGTTTTTGCTACACTAATAATAGGTAGATTTTTTATTATAAATCAAATTAAATTTAAAATCTTGCCTCCGTTTACTTAATTCCTATCCACATTCATGTATGCGCAAAAAAGCAGAACTTTTTTTTACTGCCATAAAATTACCTTTAGACTACCTGGCTTTAGTGCTGGCCGGAGTAATTGCCTACCAAATTAGAACCAAAGATTTTGTTCGAGATATCCGACCAATCGTTTTTGATTTGAAACCGCAAGAAATACTCAACTATTCAATGATAGTCGCTCTTTTAGGTTTAATCTTTTTTATTATTGCCGGCCTTTATACTTTTAGACGTCTAAAGATTACAGATGAACTGGGAAAAATCATTCTGGCGACATCCAGTGTCATGAGCGCCGTCATTATTTACATGTTTTTTATTCGTGAATCATTTGATTCCCGATTCATTATTCTTACCGCCTGGATTCTCAGTATTATATTTGTCACTCTATTTAGAATAATAATCAGAAAACTGGCAAAAATATTATCAAAATTCGGCATAGGTATGCATCGAGTAATTATCGTTGGTAAAAATGAAAATACGGAAGAAATCATCGAAACACTAAAGCTCCAACCGGAGTTGGGCATGAAAATTGTTAAAATTTTTGACACCATTTCCGAAGACATGCTTGAAGAATTAAAAAACTCACACTCTCGTAAATTTATTGATGAAATAATCCAAACCGATTCCTCACTCTCTCGATCCAAGTCTGTTGATCTGATCAACTTTGCCGAAGAAAATAACATTATATTCAAGTATGCCGCCGGTTTATTTGAAACCCGCACCACCAACATTGATGTTCATATGCTAGCCGGAGTACCAATCGTTGAGATCAGAAAAACCAAACTGGACGGCTGGGGCAAAATTGCCAAACGAGTCTTGGATTCCTTTTTTTCACTGATCCTAATCATTATCTTTTCCCCGATCATGCTGATCACCTGGCTATCTATTCGATTTACATCTCGTGGCCCGGCTATTTTCAAAAATGAACGCGTCAATCGCCGTGGCACCTTTAATGTTTACAAATTCAGATCGATGAAAGCTGAGTTTTGTGTCGGCAAACAATTTGAAAAATATACTGACCAAGAAAAAATTATTGCCTTTGAAAAAAAACTCATCGCCAAACAATCCAAACGTCAAGGCCCTGTATACAAAATTCTCAATGACCCTCGCCGAACCAAAGTCGGTCGCTTCCTTGAAAAAACCTCACTTGACGAATTACCACAATTGTTTAATGTATTGATAGGCACTATGAGTTTAGTTGGACCCCGTCCACATCAACCACGAGAAGTCGCAAAATACGAACGTCATCACAAACGAGTCTTGGACATTAAACCTGGAATCACCGGCTTGGCTCAAATTTCCGGCCGCTCAGATCTTGACTTTGAAGATGAAGTAAAATTAGATACTTATTATATTGAAAATTGGTCCCTAAAACTGGACCTCTGGATCTTGCTCAAAACTCCCTTTGCTGTCCTCATCCGCAAACATAAAAACTAATTTTATCAAGATTTATGGAAGTTAAACCAGATGGTGTTTATATGAAATTAATCACAAATAAACCCACACGAACCGAATCAAGACCTTCGAAGGTTAAACGAACAATATCTGGAGAAAATCCGGATCTTACCAGAGAAGACTCGCTCCAGGGATCATTAGATTACTTCAAATCTATCAACAACCGACCAACGAACGAACAAATTAAGGAGTATATATTCATCACCAACTTATTATCTGAATATTTTTTCAATCGACACTCCCACGACATCCCAACCAAAGGAATGCCCAAACGACTAAAAGAAAAAACACCTAAAGAAAAAAATATTTTTGCTATCGGTCAAGAAATTGAACTACTCAAAAAAGAAGCTGCCGAAATGGCTGACAAAGATAACGCTCCGGAAGATCAAACCACTTTACTCAAATCATTCAAAAAATATTTCGACCAGTTCACTCAAAAACGAGCCCGTGAAAATACTTTTCGTACATTTGAAATTTTTCGCAGCACCCAAGCTGAAAAACAAACATCAACCGAAGCTGCCAAAAAAATCATTCGGAACGCAACCAGAATGCTGGAGGATTTTGAAGAAGACGTAAAACCCATTATGTCGAAAGCCGTCATTACCAGAAACACGATTGATCCTTATATATTAGTCAAAATAGAAAGAAAAAAAGATCAAATTCGAAAATTTATTCACCGGGCCAAACAACTAGAAACACAATTAAACACCTCCAACATCTCAGATTTGCAAAAAAACAGGGAAAGGTTAGAAAAAGACTGGCAACAATTCTCAACCAAAGAAGAACAAACTCAATAATCAACTTTTATATAATTATTAAACCACAAAACAACCCTATGGCTTTTGCACAACCAAAATTCGAACAACCCCAGGAGGAACCAAAACAACCGGAGACTTCTTTGCCTCGAGCAGAGGAACGTACTGATGGTCTTGATTCAAATAAAATTCTCAAAGAAATTGCAACTGAATTGGATCAAATCTATAAGGATTATGAAGCCAATAAAGAAATCGAAACCGCTTCAGTTGAAACCATCAACACGCAGGCTCAAAAATTTCAAACCGCTTTGACCACCATGCAACATCAGTTAAATGCCAGAATCAAAACATATGAACTTGAGCTCACATTACCTGTAACTTCTGAAGGAACCAAAAAAAACAACGAAAAAAAACAAGCGTTATTAAAACAAATGCGACCAATGTCCACCGAATTGTTAATCATCACCTCTGACCTTGACGACGTATTAATCGAATCTGATTTAGTAAAAAAAGACAATCTTTTTGATAAATTCACTGCCAGACTCAAAAAATTCGAAAAGGAACATACAGCGACACAAGAAGTTGAAAGATACTATACAAAAAAAGACACTTAAACTCAAACATTATCTCAAACACAAAACGTACGTGGTTCACGTACGTTTTAAAATTGCTGTCTGAAGTCTAGCCTGCACGTCACTTGTCGGAGGTGGGATGGGTTGCACTTGGTCGTCATGCATGCACATCGTAGCAAGCGGTTTTGCCAAACTTCAGACAGCACCTTGATTGTAACAAGGCAACAATAACCTGTCAAAATCATCATATCCCCAAATTAGACAAAAAAACCTTATTTTTGTCAAAAAAGCATTAGGTAATTGTTCGTAAAACCTGTAAAATATAGATATTACAAACTTACTAAAACTACTAATACTACAAACACTTATACGTCATATTTCCGTAATTTTTATAGTATTCGTAAATTCGTATCAAACCATGCCAAAAATCGCCTTGGTTCACGACCACCTCAACCAAAACGGCGGAGCCGAAAAAGTGCTGGAAGCTCTCCATGAACTATTTAGTGATAGTCCCACCTATACATTGGTTTATGATCGAAAAAAAATCAACATCAACATTAATCACGAAAAAATAAGAACTTCATTTATTCAAAAATTCCCCTTTGGCGTAAAAAAATTTGAATGGTTTTTAATTTTTATGCCTGCCGCAACTGAAAATTATGATTTATCTGAGTTTGACATTGTAATCTCCAGTGCCTCCGCTTTTTCCAAAGGCATTATCACCAAACCCGAAACTCTTCACATTTGCTATTGTCACACTCCGACCAGATATCTTTGGACCGACTCCATCAACTATGTCAAAGAACTTCGTCACGGGCCAATCATAAAAAGAACCCTGCCCTTAGTTTTAACCAAGCTGCGACAATGGGACCGCCTAGCAGCTGAACGTGTCAATCTTTTTATAGCCAACTCCAATGAAGTCAAAAAACGAATCAAAAAATATTACCGCCATGACAGTATTATCATCTTTCCTCCGGTTGATACGTACAAATATCAAATTTCAACTAATCTTGAAGATTATTATTTGGCTGGCGGCCGCTTGGTCCCCTACAAACGTTTTGATTTAGCCATTCACACCTTCAACCGCCTTGGATTCAAATTAAAAATTTTCGGTGACGGTCCAATGTTAAAAGATCTCAAAAAAATGGCCGGTCCGACCATTGAATTTCTTGGAACAATTTCTGATTTTGAAAAAATCAAACTGTATGAAAATTGCCGCGCCTTTATCCATCCCCAAGTCGAAGATTTTGGGATCACAGCCGTCGAAGCTATGGCCGCTGGCCGCCCAGTAGTCGCTTATGGCAAGGGTGGATCTTTGGACACAATCATTGATGGCCAAACCGGCGTATTGTTTCATGAACAAAATTGGGAAACCATGGCTGACACTCTACTCCGCTTTGATCATACAAAATTCAACCCTGAATTTATCAAAAATCATGCTGAACAATTTGACAAGTCAGTTTTCCAAGCCAATATGGAGCATTTGGTTAACAAAACTTGGGCCAAATTCCAATCATCTCTTTAATTTTGTTTTCATGATTTCCGCCAAAGTCGGATCATCTTTCAGTAATAATGTTTTAATGCTTTCTTGACTATGAACATAGCCATCGACATTCGCAGTCTCATGAACCCCAAAAGAACTGGCGTAGGAGAATATACTCTCGAGTTACTCTCCGCTATTTTTTCCATTGACAAAAAGAATGAATATTACCTTTTTTATAACTCTGCCAAACCGGTGAGCATTCCTGACATCAATTATCCCAACGTTCATTTGGTAAAATTTTCCTGGCCCAACAAACTGCTCAATACTTGTCTCAAAATTTTTACCTATCCGAAATTAGATAAATTAATTAACAAAAAATTCAATACCAAAATTGATCTTTTCTTTTTTCCCAATATAATTTTCCTTGCCACCCAATGTCCCTATATTATCACCTGTCATGATCTTAGTTTTGAATTATTCCCCCATTTTTTTAGTTGCAAACGACAACTTTGGCACAAAATTATTAATCCCCAAAAACTTTTTAGCCAAGCAAGCAAAATTATTGCCGTTTCCAACAATACAAAAACTGACTTAATTAATTCTTACACGTTGAATCAAGAAAAAATTACCGTCATCCACTCTGGCCTTTCTTCTACTTTCAACCGACTGGACTTATCTGACCCAGGCAAAGAAAGGATTCGTCAAAAATACAAATTACCATCAAAATTCTTTCTCTATCTTGGGACTTTGGAGCCTAGAAAAAACATTGAAAGCTTGATCCAAGCATTTAATATTTATAAACAAGACCATCACTCATCCACTGACTTAGTCATTGCGGGCACTCCTGGCTGGAAATACCGATCCATTTATCAGGCAGCCAAACAATCAAATTTCTCCAACAAAATACATTTCATTGACTATGTTGATGATCATGACAAGATATACCTCTACAATCTGGCTGAAAAATTTATTTTCCCCTCATACTATGAAGGCTTTGGCTTTCCCCCTCTCGAAGCTCTGGCTTGCGGCACACCGGTAATTTCCAGTCATACGTCATCCCTACCAGAAATCCTTCAAACCCATGCAACCTACATTGATCCTTATAATATAAATGATTTGGCTTCGGCCTTAGGACTTGAACTATCAAAACCAACCTCTCTACCAATTACTTATTCCTGGAATAACACAGCCCAAAAACTGCTTGACCTTTTCAACCAAAAACATTAATCTGTAATATCACAACCTTGGAGAAAAGCAATGACTGCACCAAATCAACCGGACATACGTTCGGCTCAATTTTATGTCAAATATATTCAAACGTTTGACGTTCCCTTCCGCATCCTAATTGCCAAAAGCGCTGACTTGGTTCAACTTCGAGCCCTTTGTCATGAAGTAAACGCTCAAGTTATTCGTCATGTAATTGATCACCAACACTTTGGTCTTGATCATGCTCGACTGCTAGCACAGCATCATCACACCCAATTCGGCTTGGAATACCTCACTCGAAAACCGGCTTTTGCCAACGACAATGCTGTTCGAGCAGCTTTATTCAAAAACAATGGTTCATCCAAACTGGTTCTGGATCGCTGCTTCCGGACACTGAATCTGTTCCGCCTAAACAATCTGGCTGTTGGACGTGAGGCCAATGAAAAAACCATGATGTATGCTCGAGATACCTTGAGAACTAAATTTGACCAATCGACTCCAGACCAAAAAACCCAATTCATTATTAGAACTGAAGGCCGCTGTCTACGTTTCTTTTATCAAATGCAGCTTGACGCAGAGACTGCTGATCTACTCGGCAAACACATGTACTCTTCATTTATTCTTGTCCGCAATCTACTCAGTTTCCCCGGTTTACCACCCGAAGTACTCCGAGGAATCTTCCGCTCACCGATTATCAGCAAACATCAAGGATTTCGCCAACGAATATTGAGTCATACGAACTGTCCGGCTGACGTTCGTATCAAAGCAAAACAAAAATAGAGATCAACTGATCTCATTTTTTTATCCAATTATCACTGTGTATAGTTAACCTTTTAAGGTAACACTCATAGCAATTCTGGCAATTATTTGCTAAGTTTAATATTCACCTATAAGAGGCATTTAAAAGCCAAATTTTGGCAATTTATGCTGATGAGGGATATAATTTACTCAAGACTATTTATGCTTAAATTATACTAGTGTAACCCTTAAGGGTAACCAAATATTTACAGCTTGTGACGAAAGTATAATTTGCTTTTCTTTGTAATTCTAACTTTTAAAAGTGTAACCATTGAAGGTTAACTGTACGCACTGTTGACAAATATCATGCAACATGTTATTATTTACAGTTCTGCAACCAACACCAAACTATAGGAGAACCACATGCTGCGTTACGGTCTTCTCTTCCTGCTTACCCTGAGTTTCTTCTCACTCGATTGCAGTAACGAAGAATCATCTCACATCTCACACCAGTCTCCTACCAACATTCACCATTCCCCAAATCCAGCAACTCACCGTCCTCAGCCGGAAGTCAAGCCTTGGTTCACCATCACGACTGTCAACAGTGGTGAATCAGACACCTCATTCGAAGCCTTCCTATATTATGCTTGTCGCGACTGGAGTCGCCATCAAGGACCTGGTGCTTACAAAAAATGGTGCGAAGATGAATCTGGTCTGAAGTCTCTAATAACTGCTACTTGTGCTTGCAACGGTTGGGAGAATGACTGCCACCCAACCTTCACCGGTATGACCGAAGAAGGCCTGATGACCCGAGAAGAAGTCGAATTCACAATCTGTGCTTGGACCGCTGAAATAAATTAATAAAATTCTTTTTTGAGATCAACTGATCTCTTTTTTGATAAAAAAAAGAAACCTATTTAAGTCTCTTACCGTCGAAGAATCTTAACTCTAAAAAACTCCCCAAACCATGAAATACATTTCGTACTGCTTGCGATGATGTATAACCGACCAAACAAATAACCGCCGGAATAGCGATCACGACAGCACCTACTAGGCAAGTATGAATAATCGCCCCAACAATGAAAAAAACCGTCTCTTGATAATCAGACCAAAAAAGCCTGGCAGCAGCCTCAAAACCCTGAAAATCCACAATGATCTGCAAAGTCAAATAACCAACTGAATAAAGCAAACTCGCAGCAATTACAAAAATCATCCATTCCTTAATTTTTGTCTTAATCCAGCGCAGCATCATTTTAGTCTCCTCCACTGCTGTTTGGACTTTAGAACCATTAACACTAACATCTTTTTATCTTTACGTCAATATGAACCAACAAAATATTGGCAATTC
>PFAP01000009.1:0-12500 GCA_002773615.1 Candidatus Falkowbacteria bacterium CG10_big_fil_rev_8_21_14_0_10_39_11 | reverse complement strand
GTACTTTTAGTGTAATTTCCCTTTCGAGGGAAATGGGCCGCTAGCTCAGCTGGTAGAGCAGCAGACTTTTAATCTGTTGGTCAAGGGTTCGATCCCCTTGCGGCTCACAACCGAAGTCAAAAAACATGACTTCAATCGCTGCAATAGCTCAATTGGTAGAGCAGCTGATTTGTAATCAGCCGGTTGGAGGTTCAAGTCCTCTTTGCAGCTCCATTTATTTGGGACTTTATTCTGTTCTTGTTGTCTGACGGTTTACGCAGTAAAATGTAATTGAAATCTCTCAGGACTCAAACCGAACGTAGTAAAAGTTCTAAATCATCCCGAGCACAATGCTCAGGCGATGCTATGTTCCCCCTTTTTCACTCTGATCTTGTTGTTCGCTGATTTAAGAAGTAATCACTAATCGAAATCACATAACAGTCAACGAATTCGGGGCGTAGCGCAGCCTGGCTTGTCCCGCCAAAGCTTTAGCGGCGGCGGATAGCGCATCTGCTTTGGGAGCAGAGGGTCGCTGGTTCGAATCCAGTCGCATCGACTGATCCATATCTGCCCGGATATGGTGTGCCGTCACTAGTAACGGCGTTGAGAATCTTCGGATTGTCTCCCCGAACACGCTTATAGTGGCGTTCGGCTTGGGCTGACGGAGTTATAAACTAACCCCGTCAAAACCGGAGGAGTGGCCGAGTGGTTTAAGGCAACGGTCTTGAAAACCGTCGGAGGTAACACTCTCGTGGGTTCGAATCCCTCCTCCTCCGCCAAACCCGCCGTGAAACAACACATCAAGTGTCTATTTCACGGCGGGATCTTTCTTTCAAAACTTTATATAATTCAAATATGGTCCCTTAGCTCAGTGGCAGAGCACCGGCCTTACAAGCCGGGGGTCGCTGGTTCAATCCCAGCCGGGATCACATCCAATCTCTTCGTTCGCGTGGACCCGTAGCAACCCTGCGGAATAACACCTGGATGTAGAGTCCTGTATTCTGATGGTAATCATACCATTGACCTAGGTGTTCGCAACATGTTCACCGAGGGGCAAATTGCTTTCAGCAATCAGAATAGGGTTCGGAGAGGTTGGCTCTTTTCTCAAATTGCAGAGATGTGGCCGAGTGGTTAAAGGCAGCGTGCGCCAAAGGACGCATCCGTCCTCTGGCGGAGACTGTAAATCCGCCGCACGAAAGTGCTTCGTAGGTTCGAATCCTACCGCCTGCACATAACCTCCGAGATGTAATAACATCAGGAGTGTTTATCAACACCGGCGGTTTTCTTGGATACGTAGTTCAACGGTTAGAGCTCCCGCCTCATAAGCGGGTAGTCCCCAGTTCGAATCTGGGCGTATCCACAAATAAATATCCTTTACAAATCACCGGTCTTGGCCGGTCCGGTTAAGCTCTCGCCATAGCCCGCGAGATGAACACCGAGCAAATATTAGGAGTTTTGGGCCAAGAAAACCAATTCTCCGTTCTGGGGCGTCGTCAAGTGGTAAGACACTGGGTTTTGGTCCCAGCACCGCAGGTTCGAATCCTGCCGCCCTAGCAAAGCCGCGAAAGCTGCACCGAAGAATAATCAATCTTCAAAGCAGTTAGTAGCGGCTCTTTTTTTACTTAATTCTCTTTCTTTTTATAATCTTAATTCCCTGCCTGCGGTAGGCAGGTCTCAATATCTTTTTCTCCAATTCTTGACAAAAATTAAAATTTTTGCTATAATGAATAGTAATCCGTTCTTTTTCAAATCAAAGACGTGGGGGTGACTATGTTCGCATGGCTAAAAAAGATCTTTAAGTTGCCTCAAAAGCCCCCCCATCATACACCAATCAATCATACTCAAAAAAAACGTAAACAAATACTAATCGCTGTCTTCAGATATCTACGCACCGGATTCGGCAAAACTATAATTATCGAACGACTAAAAAAAAGATTTCATCTGACTCAAATTGAAGCCGTTCATTATTACGAGATTGGTTACATCGCCTACGATCAACGAAAAAAGAGGAGAAACCGATGATCTGGATCCATCGACTGTCACACGCCAAGTTAGCGAGCACTCAACGCTCGCGACATGGAGTGTGTCATGTCCCGAACCATTCGTCGTCTGCCGAACTTTTTGAAGACCAAAGAGTACGACACTGACTTTTTGAATCGGTGTCTTCGTGGGCTGGTGGACTACCACCTGCCCAAGAAGATCAAAGCCAATCGTTACATGGACGATCAGTGGGGACCTGCGAGCAAGCGCATCGTCAAACGATCGCTCACTCGCAGTTCTCGCTGTGAAGCCAAAGAGCAGATCCGAAAGGAAACCAGATGACTCACTGGATTCACCGCCTGACGCACTCCAAGCCTGTGAGCACTTCACGCTCACAGGAAGGAACTGCATCATGGCGCGTACATTCCGTCGAATCCCGCCCCACCTCCTGAATCCCCACACCCAGTCCAGAAAAGAGTACGATGAAGACTTTCTGATCCGCTGCGTCCGCGGTCACGTCGATTACGACATGCCACACAAGATGTTCGGGCCCAAAGTCGCCTGCGACTGTTGGAGCCCGGCAGACAAGCGTTACTTCAAACGTCAGCATCGTCGATTCGAACGTCGCGTAATCAAGAACCAACTCAAGCAGGAGATCGCATGACCGTCATCCAGTGGCAGCACTTCCTCTCGGGTCGTCCATCGGACAACCACCACGAGAGGAGGACACATGTCCAGGACGTTCCGTCAGGTTACGGAAGAAGCGATTAATTGGTGCCCTGGTGATCATCAGTTTTTGCTTGGTATCGAACGTGGTCACATTCAGTGGCGCAAGGATTACCGTTTGTGGAAGCGTCTCGATCGCCGCAATGACCGTCATCAGGCCAAGACTGAACTGAAAAAGTTTTTCACCTGACAGGAGAAGATATGAAGCTTATCCAGTGGAGGCAGCACCTCTCGGGGGATTAAACTACCCGAGAGGAGGACACATGTCCCGCACCTACCGCGACGTGCCGAACCGCATCCTCGACATCTCCAACTTCGACTGGATCGACATCCTGAGGTACTTCCGCGGGCACCGCAAGCCCAGCGAGGACTTCAAGGATCGATCAGCCGAACAGGAGTGCGAAACGGAAAAACACTGGTGGTGGTTCAAGTCCGACCGCGAATCGCGGACCCGGCTGAACCGCTGCAAGCGCCATCAGGAGCGGACCCGGATGCGTCGCCTGATCAAGTCTTTGTAATCACTCCCCCCGACCGTGAATCTTCACGGTCTTTTTTTAATATTGACAAAATCAATAAAACATGATTAAATGATTAGTTCACCACAAAAGGAGGCAAACCATGATTAATATCAACCCGGCCAATTTTGAACATCTCACAGAACTAAAATCCATGATGGCTGCGCTTTATCGAGAAGATCCCGGAACATTTGAATTTTCACCCAATAAAATTTGCAACACATTATCTTTCTTCACATCACACCCTACGAATGGGCGTATTCTGACCATCAACCTGAATGACACCATTATTGGCTATGCCATTTTAGTTTATTTCTGGAGCAATGAATATGGCGGTTTTGTTATGTTCATTGATGAATTTTTTATCAAACCTGAATATCGCAACCGTGGATTTGGCACCAAATTCTTTTCTCAGCTGCCAGAATTCCAGCCACCAAATTGCGTTGCCTGGTGCCTGGAACACACCGCTGACAACACTGGCGCTTCACGCCTCTACCATCGACTTGGCTTTGCCCCTCAAACAAACGCCACACTGATCAAATTGCTGTAATTCAAGAGAAATAATATTTCTCTTTTTTGATAAAAAATATTTGTCTAATTTAAGTCCAAATGGTACAATTAAATTGATTAATCTCAACAATCATATGAACAAAATCAAACACTTTTTTATCAACATTCTCTGGCCAACAGTCAAACGATTTCCAATAACAATATTATCTGGTCTCATCATGTCTGGTTTGATGATCTATAGCATAGAGAAAAATATCGATCCATCTCGCTCAAGCCTCGAAGAAACCGTCTTTGCCTTATTAATGATTTTTGTTTTGGCTGTTCTCTTTTCATTTTCTACCAAAATGTTTTATGAATCAAAAAATTGGCCAATAAAATACAAAATATTCATCCCTCTCATTCCAACAATCATCTTGATCACCTATTTTATAAAAATAAAATACTTTTTGGATATTGACAATCAAAAAACTGGCGTAGAATTTGGCTTAATCGCTCTGTCTTTGACAGCTCTAATAACATTCGCTCCCTTAATCCCTCAAAAACTAAATTACTTTTGGATTTTAATTCAAACATTTGTCAAACAATTACTTTTAACCGGTTTATTCACCGCCATTGCCTGGATAGGTCTGAACCTGGCATTGATGTCACTCAGTTATCTATTTGCAATCAATATTGAACCTGAAAAATACTTTGATGTTATTGCAATTTTACTAGGAATCTTTTCAATTCCATTTTTCCTTACCGGCATCCCCAAACTATCTAATCTTGAAGCTGAAATAAAATATTCAAAATGGTTAAAATTTTGCAGCAAATTTATTCTTACTCCACTTTTAGCTATTTATTTTGTTATTCTTTATGCCTACACCTTCAAAGTAATCTTTTTTCAAGTCTGGCCCAAAGACGGCATTGTTTTTTGGATCATGCTATACATTAGCTTGGCTCTAGTGATTTATTTCTTCACTCGACCACTACTAGACAAAGCCAAACACAAACTAATTAGCTATGGATTTACTTTGACCAGTATTCCTCTCTATATTATTTACTTTATTGCCATTATTCTTCGTATCAACCAATACGGCTTGACCATCAGCCGCTACCTAGTTGTTCTTTTCGCTGTTTGGTCCATCAGTCTCATTGCCTATTTTACATTCAGCCGCAAAAAATATCTCATGATAATTCCCGCTTCAATCATTCTGGCGTCATTGATATTTCTTTATGGCCCATGGAGTAGTTATAATTTGTCATTTATCAGTCAAATCAATCGCTACGAACAACTATTAATGGAAAACAATTTAATATTAGACGGTAAGCTTCAACCACAAACTGAAGAAATGCCGTCTGATACTTATTTTAAAATCCAAGATGAAACCCGCTACATTCTCCGCAGTTTTGACAGCAAAAAATTCAATCAATGGTTGGGTGAAGATAATGTTAACTTAATTGAAACTAATTCTGGAAAAGATTTTAAGCTAAAATATGACTACCAAAAAGTAACTATATTTTTTAATGGTTTAAACATCAAAACCGATAAATTACATCAAACAAAAAACAATCATTTTAATTTCAACTCCTCTAAATCAATCTTTCCAATCTCCGGCTATGATTATTTCATTGATATCAATTCTCATTTTATTTCTGAAACCAATTCCGACTTCCCCACCAATTATCAAGACCAAAATATAAAAATCGAATTATCAAAAAACACCGTATATATTTCTGACTTAAAAAAACAACTAATCAAGATAGACCTTGGTAACAAAATTCTTCCCCTGATTACTTTTTCCAAACCGCCGACATTAAATGCCAAAGAACTTACCTTTGAAGCAGAGAATGACAATATAAAACTCCTCCTGATTATCACCCACGCTTCACTCGAATCTACAGCAGATGACGACATTAAAATCATTAGCCTCAAGTTGGACATGGCCTACTCTCTAAAATAATCACAAAAAAATCGGCTAGAATAAGCCGGTTTTATATTAATTCATTGACAAACAAAAACTCTTATGTTATACTAAATCGTCAAAGCCCAAAAGGAGGTCACAATGAAACCAGACGTGATCAAAATTCTGATCCAAGATCGATCCAGACCGATAAAAGTTCTTCCTTGGATTATCTTCATTAATTTTGCCATCTATCTGACTCTTCTAATTTTCGGTCAATGGCTAGATTACTTGCCCGTTGAATTTATCAAACAACATTTTCTTGTCAGTTGGAACGCCGTTGCCGAAGGACGAATTTGGGTGCTACTCACAGCCATGTTTGCTCATGTATATTTCTATCATATTCTACTCAACATGTTCGTTCTCTTTAGCTTTGGTTTTCTTCTCGAACGTCTCATGGGCCCCAAAAAATTCTTAATTTTTTATCTCGCTGCCGGCATTATTAGTAATATTATTTACATCCTTACCAATAAGTATATGCTTGGCATCACTGACCAGTTAGCTTTGGGAGCCTCAGGTGCAATCTTCGGTGCTCTGATCTTTTACTGCCTCATTTTTCCCAAATCAACGCTGCTACTATTTTTCATTATCCCTTTCCCTGCCCTTTTGGGAGCCATAGTCTTTATCGGAATTGAAATTATTGGTTTCATTGGCCAAATCTATGGCTTTTACGTCATCGCGGACAACGTGGCTCACAATACCCACCTTGGCGGAGTTATCGTTGGAATTGTTTATTATCTGATTTTTAGTCAATACTACAAATCTTCACTAAAGCGAATCACTCGACCGTATCGTCAAATCAAACAAACTTCTTAACACGAAAACATTCGTGTTTTTTGTTTATTTTTTCCTTAAATTCTGCTAAACTATATATACAATAAAAACCAAAAGCAAACGAGAAAACTATGAAAATCGCTATCGACGCTCGCATGTATGGTGAAGAACAAACCACCGGCATCGGCCAATATATCAAACAACTGACCAACCATCTCTTCAAAATTGATTCAGAAAATCAATACATTATGTTTATGCGGTCACCGGAATTTGACCGTTACAATCCACCAGCACCCAATGTCAAAAAGGTAAAAGTTACCCCTCGTTGGTATACATATGGCGAGCAATTCAAACTACCATCAGAATTTAAACAAGAAAAATTTGACCTGATTCATTATCCTCATTTTAATTCACCGATTTTTTATCATCCAACATCAGTTTGCACCATTCATGATATCACGCCATTATTCTTTCCCGGACACAAAATGAAATCCATCATCCGCCGAGTTGGATACAAAACCGTCTTCAAAGGAACGCTCAAAAATGCCAGCCAAATCATTGCCGTTTCAGACAGTACCAAGCAAGGCCTCATCAAACATCTAAATATCCCTGAAACTAAAATAAAAATCACTCATGAAGGTGTGGATGAAAGGTTCAAAATTATCGAAAATAATGGTATAATAAACAAAGTAAAAGAAAGGTACAAGATTACCCGACCTTTTGTGTTTTATGTTGGGGTTTGGCGTAATCACAAAAACATTGAAAGCCTAATTTCTGCCTTTGAAATGCTAAAAACCAAATACGACCTCCCTCATCAATTAGTCTTGGCCGGGCAAGAAGACCCATCTTATCCTGACATCCGTCTCAAAATTGACTCGTCTCCAGTAAAAAACGACATTATTACGCCTGGATTTGTTAACAATGAAGATCTACCAGTTTTGTATAATGCCGCGGAACTTCTTGCATTCCCTTCTTTCATCGAAGGTTTTGGTCTCATTGCCATCGAAGCTCAAAACTGTGGCTGCCCCGTCGCCGCGAGCAACACAACTTCTTTACCTGAAGTATTAAATAATTCCGCCTTACTCTTTGACCCAAAAAACATTTCTGATATCGCGGATAAAATTTATCAAATAATTTCCACTCCGGAATTACAGAAACAATTGAAAGAAAAAGGTTTACAAAATAGTCAACGATTTTCCTGGTACACCTGTGCCAAACAAACATTAGCGGTTTACAACAAAATTCTCCAAAAGCAACTATAATCATGCCAGCGCCAAAAAGAAAAATCAAAAAATCAGAAACTGCCAAAAAGAAAAAAGCTACGATCAAAAAAAGTCCAAAAAAACGTAGCCCAAACCATCAATCGGAAACAAAAAAAACTACTCGCCAGAAACCTGTAGCTGATTTTGAATTACAGAGCTTTTCACTTGAACAACACCCCATCACCTTTAATCTCTCTGAAGATGAGATTAATGAATTACTCTCAGTCAAACACGCTCAAGACGAGCAACAAACAAACAAAAATCTATATGCTGAATTGGTCAAACTTCTCCCTCACGATGAACCTATCGTCTCACGCCACGATCCCAAAATCAAGAACCTTATTATCAACAACATCCGCACTCGTCATGAGACATCACCCTTTGTTATCAATTTGGAAAAATTAATCGCCGAAAAAGAAGCCAAATCACTCCGGACCAAACAAGCCAAAGAAAAGGTTCATATTTGGCAAACTCCGATCAAAAAACTTTCACCACCACAACCTGATACCGTAGAAGAAATAACCATCAAAAAAACTCCCAAATTAAAATTTTCTTTTCGCCGTAATCACAAAGTTCAAGTTGAGGTTGATAAAGTTGAAATCACAAAAACTTCCCGCCCAGTAAACAACCAAGAAAATCAGTTCACCTCTGAAAACAGTTTTGTTTTCTTTCGACTCTGGATCAAACCGATAGTGATCTTTAGTGTCCTAGCCTTAATAACCATTCTTCCAATCAAAGGCTTCACTTATTATAAACAACTAAACGAACAAAAAGACTCTATCATTTCATCAGCCGAATCTGCCATATTTCACCTCCAAGCCGCCAGTCAAAATGTTACCGATCTCAATCCTGACGCTGCCAAAGGTAATTTTGCTGAAGCACGACTAAGTTTTGAACACGCCGAAGAGGCATTGAACAACATTAATTCTTACGTCAATGCTTTAATCAAAATCATTCCGTCCACCGGTCAATACCTAACCGACGCCAAACGTTTGACTGAAGCGGGCATCATATCCACTGATCTTGGGACTCAAATAACTGAACTATTCAATACTTTTTACCTTCAAGAAAACCAATCTACTCTCACAGAAAAAATCACCACCTTGAACCAATCACTAAAAACCGAAATTATCCCTTCTGTCGAAGCTCTCAATAACAATTTAGGACCAATCAACATCAATATTATACCCGAAGACAAACAAGCCATGTTTGTTGAAAAAAGACAACAACTCAAATTATTGGAACAGGATCTAAAAGAATTATCATCCTTTTCAGACACTCTAGGTGATATTTTGGGTCAAGATTACAAACGTCGATACTTGTTTGCCTTCCAAAACAACAATGAAATTAGAGCCAGTGGTGGTTTTCTGGGCAGTTTAGCTCTAGTTGATATTCACCATGGAGAAATCATCAACATTGAAATTCCTGGAGGCGGTAGCTATGACTTTCAAGGCAGTCTGGTTAAATCCGTCACATCTCCGGACCCTCTTCATTTGATCAACCCTAAATGGGAACTCCAAGACTCAAATTGGTTCTCAGACTTCCCAACCTCAGCTCAAAAGATTGAATGGTTTTATGAAAACGCCGGTGGTCCATCAGTTGATGGTATTATCGCCATCAACGCCACTCTACTGGAAAGTTTAATGGGCAACACCACTCCAATTTACATGCCCGAATATGGCAAGACCGTCACCGCTGACAATGTTATTGTCGAAACTCAAAAATCAGTTGAGCTAGAATATGACAAAGAAACCAACAAACCCAAACAATTCATCGCTGATCTAGCCCCCCAACTATTAGAACAACTTTTTAACAATGACAAAACCGACCTAATTGGTCTTGTCAAAACAATTAAACAAGGATTGGCCACCAAAGAAATTCAAACTTACTTCAACAACAATCTACATCAAGAACAATTTGCAGCCTATGGTTGGACCGGCGAAATGAAAGAGACTAACCAAGATTATCTTTCCGTCATCAACTCCAATATTGCCGGAGGAAAAACCGATCTCTACATTAATCAATCGATTGATCATCAATCAACAATTCATGAAGACGGATCCATTACTGACACCGTCACGATCACCCGAGAACATCAAGGGAATATTTCTGATCTCTTTACCGGGGTAAGAAATGTCAACTACCTCAGAGTCTACGTCCCTGAAGGCAGTATTTTAATTTCTGCGGATGGCTTTAATCCCCCTCCATCAGAACTTTTCAAACTACCAGAAGAGCACTTCCAACCAGATCAATTACTTTCAGATAAAGAAAGTAACAAACGAATCGACGAAGCTTCAAGCACAGTGGTCTACACCCAAGATAATAAAACGGTTTTTGCCAACTGGACTCAGACCGACCCAGGAGAAACCACTACCGTCACACTCACCTATCAATTACCATTCAAACTTTCATATCAACCGGGTAACTTTATTGAAAAATTACTAAACAGCAAAAACACCGAAGCTCATTATTCAATTCTTTATCAAAAACAATCCGGCAGTCGCAGCTCTTTGAACAGTAACATTAACTTACCGGCCAATCTAAAACCACTATGGAGCTACCCAGAAAAATCGTTAGAGCCGGTTTTAGATAAAAACCTTAATTTTGACTCAGACAATTTCAACGCCGTTATATTCACCATGAACGAATAAAACATCTTTGGTTCATTGTATTCATAATTTTCGTAGTATTTGCCTGCCGGCCATATCTTTAAAAGAAATGCCGGTGGGAATTTAATGTCAGTAGGTAATCTTCGTAATCCGTATGTCAAAAAAAGCCAAGAAAAAAAATCACAAAAAACATTCATCCTCTCAATTAACAGAGAAAAAGAATTTTCATCTGGAAGGCATACATGAAATTTTTTCTCACAAAGACCGAGCTGATGAGTCATCATCCGAATTAAAAGACGACACCAACATAATCGCTGACATCATCAACGAGGAACGAGACAAAAGAAAATGGCGTATTATCTTGTTCGCCTCTATTTTTTTATCTATATGTGCCATCGCCGCTATTGCTGGCCTACTATACTTTAATGCTTACAATCCTTTTGCTGAAGAAAACATCATTCTAAACATTGACGGCCCGGACAAAACCAAAGTCGGTGAAGAAATAACATATACCATTGACTATCAAAATACCGGCGAGGTTTCAATTCACAACACCAAACTAATCATCAACGAACCTCATGGATTCAATCTAATTTCTTCAATTCCTGAAATATCCGGTCACAGCTTTGACCTCGGTACGATCGAAGCCAGAGAAAAAGGTTCAGTTGAAATCACCGGTGAATTTCTGGATAATTTGGAAACCACTCAAGTATTATCCACTACGATAATTTTCATGCCTAACAATTTCAACTCTGAATTTTCTATCACTTCTAAATTTTATACCGTTCTAGAACCCCTACCAATCACAATTCAACCCAATGCCCCCCCAACCACAACCGTTGACCAAGACACATCTCTTGAATTTGCCATTACTAACAACGGCTTGAAACCATATAAAAACTTTCGTTTGCTATTAAACTTCCCCCCAAATTTCACTGTCGGACACTCCTCGACCGACTACTTTACTGATGACAACCAAATTTATTGGGAAATTGAAAACATAGAGCCAGATCAAGAGATAATCATCGACCTTATTGGACGATTTAACTCAAATTTTGATTATTTTATCGACCAAAACCAAGAACAGTCATTCAAAATCTCTACGGCTCTAGTTAATACGGATAATGAGAATATTATCCAAGAAGAACAAGAGTTCACCATTAACATTACCGCAGAGCCAATTAATTTGTCTCTTATCGCCAATGGACAAAACATAACCGGCACCATTGATTTTGAAGACAATGTCAACATATCAATTTCCTTCGATAACAAAAGTGAAGACACTATCAACAACCTATCACTCGACCTAATTATTGCCAGCCAACCAATCGAAATTCTTGACTGGAACAATCTCGACGACGACTACTTTGGCCAGTTGGAAAAAACTGATGCGGGCACAAAATTGACTTGGAACTTTAATAATGTTGAAGTTCTTGAATCTCTTCGGTCTGGTGAAAAAGATAATATCAATATAATCATTCCGATATTACCCCTTGATGACATCAACTACAATCAAATTTCATCTCTTGAAAATGTTACCCTTCATGCTTTTGCCAATCTTTATTACAATGACAATCCAGATCCAATCAAAAGTAATTCGGTGGAATTAAATGTAAACTCAAATGTCCAACTTGACATCGAAGCCAAATATTACAATTCCGATGGTTCAGCAATCGGCCAAGGCCCCATTCCGCCACTGGCAGAAGAAACCACCAGCTATTACCTAACATTCAACCTTTCAAATGAACTCCATGAACTCAAAGACATCACTATAAAATCTACTCTACCGCCAAAAGTTTTCTGGACTGACGACTATGATGTTTCTGTCGGCCAAGTCAAATACACGCCTGGAGATCGAACCATTACCTGGTCCATCAATCGTCTACCTGTCAGCGCAAAATCTGCCAACCTCACACTCAAACTTGATCTAAAACCATCAAACAACGATGTCGGTAAACTGATGAAACTACTTGAATACTCCAATCTAAGTGTTACCGACATCATCACCAACGATACAATTTCCCAAACCTATGGCATTATCACAACCAATCTAGAATCCGATCGATTTGGTATCGGTAAAGGCATTATTCAAGAAAGCTTTTCCCCTTTCCAATAAACTATACTCAAAAAGCACAGCCAAACTGTGCTTTTTGATAAACAGAAAAAGAAGCATGGTTATACTCCTTTCATTTTTCATTCTCA
>PFAP01000037.1:4863-6172 GCA_002773615.1 Candidatus Falkowbacteria bacterium CG10_big_fil_rev_8_21_14_0_10_39_11 | reverse complement strand
CACTGGCCGCCAAGCTTACATGGGGCAAAAGAAACATCCCCAATAACAATAAAATTCCTAATAATTTTTTCATATTATGTTGTAGTTTTTATTAACAAATCAATAATATAGGTAGAAATAGCATAAGCCAAACCAATAATTACCATACCTAAAATTCCCTGAATTATCATATCCTTGGCCTTGGTTACCTTGCCAGAATCACCACCGGCCAGCATATACAAAATTCCACCATAAATTATAATTATCATCAAAACCAAACCAAACAATCCCAGTAAAGCTTGAATAACCTTTCCGACCACAACAGACAAATTTGTGTTCTGAGTATTAAAACCAGCTGAATTCGCCGATGAAGACAAACCAGTACTATTGGCATTGAATGCTAAAACCGGTTGAGAAAAAGCCCCAAAACTCAAAAGTAAAATTAACGCTACAAAAATTATCTTAAACGAATTCATATATTCATTTATATATTATCACAAAAAATTAAAACTGCTGGCCAAGGTTACTAACAACAAAATTAACCAACACATAACTAATAGCAATGACAATCATGCCTAGAATCGGATACAAAATCAAATTTTTCGCCTTCGTTACTTTACCCTGATCACCAAAGGCCGTCATCCAATACAACCCGCCATACATAACAATCACCATGAAAATCAAACCAATAACAGACAAAAATATTTGTATTATTGAACCTATTTTTTCCGCAATCAAAACTTCTGAGTTGGTATCAACCTCATCTTGATTCGCCAGTCCTGACTGAGTTGCAGATTCGTTGAGCCCATCTTCAATCGCTGAGGCCAATGTCAAACTGGGAGACAACAACAATAAAATTGTAAACACGATTAATATTTGTTTCATAAATTTCATCAAGAGATAACTATTCAATAACTTTGAATTTCACGTTTCTACTGCGTTCGCGTAGCTTGTGGGGCATTACAGTTATCTACTAATGAAAGCGACAGAGTTCTCAGCTGATAAACTCTGTCTGCTATATTACGCTGCGCCACCGCTTCCAGTAGCTGTCATCAATCGATTGACGACAAAAGAGGTCACTGCGTAGGCACTAAGAATGATTGCCAAGCCGATAATACCAGAAATAATATACTTTCTTGCAGAAGTGACTTTTGTTTCATCACCACCGGCAGTCATGTATTTGAATCCACCAATTAAAACAATTACAATTGCAACTACACCCAAAAATCCAAGGGCAACATTAATAATTGATCCAACTGTCTCTCGAATATCTTTTGATCCAAGCTGCAATTCATTACCAACAGCATTTACACCAAACACATCTGTAACA